>JBAXZI010000005.1:0-56660 GCA_041670385.1 Clostridia bacterium
ATATCTTGTGTTAAAGTATTAGGCATAGTAGGGTCTTCTCCTGTGTAGTCTTTTGTTGTAAATTCACTATATCCCATTTGAGATTATCCTACTATATTTTTTATTATCTTTTGTCTCATCTCATTTGTATCCCTATTAAGCAAAAATTTAACAACAAAAGATATCGTCAAAGAATGATTTGTATGCTATTATAAAATATAAACAATGTATTTATAACATTGAGGTGAAAAAAAATATGAGAGATTATTTAATAGCAAAAACACAACCTAGTGTAAATGCAAACAATATAATTAAGGGTAATAAGTATAGAATTACATTACTTACACCTAGATTATTTAGAGTACAAGTTAGCAAAACGAACAAATTCTTTGACTATGCTACGCAAAGTGTATGGTTTCGTGATTTTGGAAAAGTAGAATTTACCGAAAAAATAATTGGTTCGCTTATAATAATTTCTACAAGTGCTGTTAGGTTTACCTTTAATACAAGCACATTAAAAGCTAAAACAGTACATTTTTTTGATACCGATAAAATAGAAAAATGCGATAATTCCCAAAACCTAAAAGGAACTAGAAGAACTTTAGACCTTACTTTCGGACCAGTAAAATTAGGTAATGGAATAGTAAGCAAAAACGGTGTTGCTATTATGGAAGATGGGCCATCACTTACCCTTGATGATAAAGGCTTATTATCCGATAAAAAAAATTCGGATACTGACACTTACATATTTGCGTATGGTAATAATTATCGTGAGGCAATAAGTGCACTTTATGATTTATGTGGCAAAGTGCCTATGATACCTAGATATGCATTAGGGAATTGGTGGTCAAGATATAGAGTATACACACAAGATGAGTATACTATTTTGATGCAAAAATTTATTGATAAAGAAGTACCAATAAGTGTAGCTACTATAGATATGGATTGGCATTGGACCGACCTTAACAAAGAATTCGGCACAAAATTCCACAACAAACGCCCACACGCAGAACATCCTTGTACTGGTGGTTGGACTGGTTATAGTTGGAATAAGAATCTTTTCCCTGACCACAAGAAAATGCTAGAGTGGTTACATAAAAATAATATGAAAACTACTCTTAATTTACACCCTGCAGACGGAATAAGATATTTTGAAGATAATTACAAAAAAATGGCTATAGCTATGGGGATAGACCCTAGTTCTAAAGAACCTATACCATTTGAAATAAGTAAAGAAAAATTCATCGAAAACTATTTTGAAATTATACACACCCCACTAGAAAAAGAAGGTGTGGATTTTTGGTGGATGGATTGGCAACAAGGCACCAAATCAGATTTAGCTGGTTTAGACCCACTTTGGGCACTTAACCACTATCACTATCTAGATAATGCAAAAAACGGTGATTTACCACTAATTTTATCTCGATACGCAGGTTTTGGCAGTCATAGATATCCATTAGGTTTTTCCGGAGATACAGCTATTAATTGGAAAGTATTAAATTTCCAACCATATTTTACATCTACAGCTACTAATGCTGGTTATACTTGGTGGTCACACGATATTGGCGGTCATCATTTTGGCAAAAAAGATGAGCAATTATATATAAGATGGCTACAATACGGATCCTTTAGTCCAATTATGCGTTTACATTCTACAATTAGTGATATGCTTGGCAAAGAACCTTGGCAATATTCCCAACTAACTGAAGAACTTACAAGTGATGTATTAAGATTCCGCCATAAGCTTATTCCTTATTTGTATACAATGGATTATCGCAATCACAACGAAAACTTAGCACTTTGCGAACCTATGTATTATTCTTATCCAAATATAGAAGACTGTTATAAAGTACCAAACGAATATATGTTTGGTAGTGAATTGTTAGTAAGTCCTATAACAAGTAAAATAAGTAAAATTACTACCTTTGCTTCCACAAAAGCATATATACCAAATGGTAGATGGACGGATATTTTTACTGGTGAAATTTACGATAAAGAAGGTATGCAAACACTTTATAGAGATTTAGGTAGTATTCCTGTGCTTGCTAAAGAAGGTTCAATAATTCCACTTTCCTTAGATAGTGGCAACTCAGTTACTAATCCGAAAAATTTGGAACTATTAATATATAGAGGGAATAACAGTTTTGATTTATATGAAGATAACGGTACTAATGATTTTGAAAACAATAAAGCCATAACGACTTACCAAATTGAAGAAAATGACACAATAAAATTTACTATTAATCCTGCTACAAGCAACTTAAATGTAATTCCAAATAAAAGAAATTATCATTTAGTTTTTAAAGATATAAACAATGTAAACGAATACACAATTATCAAAAATGATAAAGAAATAGAACATATTGTAAATTGTGGCAATAACTTTTCGGAAAAATGCTTTGAATTAGATTTAGAAGTGAATGCAACTGATAAAATACTTATTGAAATCAAAAAATATGAAGTACTTTACAATATAACGAAAAAAGACTGGGATATAAAAGTTCTTACTAGATGGCAAACTTCTTCAATTAGAAAGATTATAATTGCCAAGGCACTTCAAAATAATAAAAACTCACTTATTGCAAAATTATTAATGCCTAAAGTTATTAAAAGAATGTTACTATTACAACACGGATAATCTATCTAATATATCCTATATAAATTATGAAAGCTACCTATATATACTAGGTAGCTTTTTTGTTGTTTAGATTTATTTTACTTAAGTATTGACATCGACATAAGAATAGCATAGTATTATAATATCAGTAAATGAATCTTTATTAATCAAAAAACTACAAAACACAAAGGAAAATAAAATGACAAAACCAACACTATTTAAGCAAAAATTTGTTAAAGATAAATGTCAATTTGAAGAATTTTTATTTCACAATTTTACTAATCTTCATAGATACAAAAATTGTGAATATGAGCGTAAAATAAATTATTGTGATGACAAAAACTTATATCTAAACCTTTGCTATCCTAAAAGTAGGGACACAACAAAATTACCTATATTTATTTATATTCACGGTGGTGGGTGGATTAGTTCTAAGCCTGAAAACAGAGAAGGATTTGTTAGTAACATAGTTGAAAAAGGATTTTTCACATTAAATATATTTTATGGACTTGCGCCCGAATACCAACACCCAAAACCTATTGTTAATATTTATAAAGCCCTAGCTTGGCTTGTAAATAATGCAAGCAAATACAATCTTGACCTTGACAATATTTATCTAGGTGGAGAATCCGCAGGTGCACACTTAATTGCTGTTATGGGTGCAATTTGTTCTAATGAAGAATATAAAAATAAATTTAATTTAGACACTACAAGTAAAGATTTAATTTTCAAAGGCTTATACCTTATTTGTGGCATATACGATATGGAAGAATGTATGAATAGCAAGTTCCCGTTTATGCAATGTTTTGTAACTTCATACAGTGGTAAAAATTATGAAATGCTTAGAAAAGATAGTAAATCCGCAGAATTATTCCCGCAATCGTTTGTGAACGAAAATTATCCAAAAAGTTTTATAATTACCGCAAACCTGGACCAACTTCGGACAGGGGGCAAAAAGTTTTACGAGCATTTATGTGCAAATAATGTGCCTTGCAAACTTTATCATTGCACTGGACTATACGCATTTCACGCTTTTGGTGTTGCACTTATCCTTCCTAAAGCAAGAGAAGCATTTATTCAGGGTTTTGATTTTCTTTTATCATAAAATAATTACATAATATAATAAAAGCGACAAAATTAATTTTGTCGCTTTTATTTTGTTTATTTATTCAAATTTTTATTTATATTAATTAATTTTATCTATTTTGGTAGGGTCGCCAATAACCATTGCGTGGTCATCTTGTTCAAAAACATAATTTGCATCAACTATTGGTTTTAGTACTCCATTTTTCCTAACAGCAAGCACATTTACTTGATATTCATTTCTTATATCCAAATCAATCAAGTTGCAACCAACCCATTTTTTAGGAATTGCTATTTCTATAATGGCATAATCTTTGCTTAGTTCAATAAAATCAAATATTTTATCCTCACTAATTCTTATAGCAAATTTATTAACAACATCTTTTTCTGGGTAAATTATTTCATCAGCACCATTTCTTAATAAAAATTTTGCTTGAATATCCCTTTCTGCTTTACTTATAACATATTTTGCTTTAAGTTCTTTTAATTGGGAAGTTATTTCTAGAGAAGATTGAAAATCGTCACCAATAGCTACAAAACAATAATCAAAATTATTTACACCCAAACTTCTTAATACACCTTCATTGGTACAATTGCCAATAAGTGCATTGCTAAATTGTGGTGCTAATTCATTAATAACTTCTTCGTTTTTGTCTACTATCATTACATTATTGCCTAATTCCATCATTTTTGTAGCAAGCATCTTACCGAATTTGCCCATACCTATAACCAATATTGATTTCATAACACTACTCCTTTTATCCTATTAATATCTTATCTAATGGTTTTTTAACCGGTGGATTATTTCTTTTTTCTGAGATAGCAAGTACCAAATTAAGAACACCAACTCTTCCTGCAAACATTGTTATTGTAATAACTAATTTAGAAACCACACTCAAATATGGCGTTATTCCAGTACTTAGACCGACAGTTCCTACTGCACTTATTACTTCAAAAGCAGAGGCAGTTAGCCCAAATGGTTCTATTGCACATATTATTATTGTTCCTACTAAGGTAATGACTAAATATGATGCAAAAATAGCAAGTGCCTTATTTACCAAACTAGGTTCTAATCTTCTTTTTCCAATAACTATATCACTATTGTTTCTTGTACTAGCAATAATTCCTAATATAATAACTACAAATGTAGTAATTTTTATACCGCCAGCTGTAGAACCAGAACTACCACCAATAAACATAAGTACCATTGTTAGCAATTTACTACTATCCGTAAGCATCGCAGTATTGACCGTATTAAAACCTGCTGTTCGTGGCGTAATTGCTGAGAATAATGTAACTAATATTTTTTCTTTAACACTTCTACCTGCTAAAATATTATTCTTTTCAAATATAAAGAATAGTAAAGCCGAACTAACAATTAATAGTGCTGTAGATACCAAAACTACTTTTGTGTGCAATTGGAATTTTTTAATATTCCCTTTAGTATCTATTATATCACTCCACACAATAAAACCTAATCCACCTAATATAATAAGTGACATTACGGTAATATTTACGATTAAATCTGAAGAGTACGCAGTTAGCGAAGAGAACTCGCCACCAAATCCCATTATATCAAAGCCTGCATTACAAAACGATGATACAGAGTGGAAGATTGCATAATAAATACCCTTGCCCCAACCCATTTGTGGTATAAATCTTGTCATTAACAAAATTGCACCAATTAATTCTATTATAAAAGTTCCTATTAATATTCTTTTTATTAGTCTTACTACTCCAGAAGAACGCATAGTCCCTGCTGACTCCATAAGTACTTTTCTTTCAAATATACCTATTTTACGCTTTATCATAATCGCAAACAAAGTAACTACTGTCATAAAACCAATACCACCTATTTGAATCATTAATAATATTACTATTTGACCAAAAATAGTCCAATGCGCAAATGTATCATAAACGACAAGACCAGTAACACAAGTTGCACTTGTTGCCGTAAAAAGCGAATTAATGTATGGTGTCCAAGTACCTGTTTTAGAAGCAAAAGGCAAAGCTAATAAAAAGCTTCCTAATGCAATAACCACTAGATATCCTAATGCAATAATTTGCCAACTTGAAAACCTAAATTTACCATTTATATCCAAAAGCTGTTACTCCTTATTCCCCTATTTTAATTTAGTTTGGTTATTATATCATAAAAAATTTCAATTAGCAACATTCGTAAAACAAAATCTTGTTTTCAAACAACATTTTGTTTGATTTTCCATTAATTCTCTATTTTTTATATGAAAATGCGACATTGTGAAAAAATTTATATAAATTATTAAACAAACTCTTGACAATAAATAAAATTAGAGTTAAACTATTAGCAGTCTTAGAAGAAGAGTGCTAACAGTCTACTTGTTAGATTGCTAAATAACAAATTTTATGACAAATAAATATCTAAAGGAGAATTTAAAATGAAAAATTTACTATTGACAAACAACAACGATTTATTTAATATCTTTGATGATGGCATCAGCCTATTCAAACCTATTAAATTGGATGAAAAATTAAACAATATGCGTACCGACATAATCGACCAAGATAACAACTATCTTTTAGAAACAGAACTTTCGGGTTGGGATAAAAAAGATATTGACATTTCTATAAGCGATGGTTACATTACTATTAGTGCAAACAAAATAGAAGAAACTACTAGCGAAGATACCAAACGAAAATTTATAAGAAAAGAGCGTAAATTATCTTGCTCAAGAAGTTTTTATGTAGGCGATGTGGACGAAAATCAAATTAAAGCTACACTTACAGATGGATTGCTAAGTATTGTTGTACCTAAAGAGGAAAAGAAAACAAAAAAACAATCTATTGCAATTGAATAACTATAGAAAACTAAACTTTACAATATTAATCCATAATAGAAAAACTCTCAAAATTATTTTGGGAGTTTTTTTTAGAATTTTTTATAAAAATAACCATACTAACTTTATTATTAAATTATAATAAAGGAAGTTATCTTATGAAAACAAAATTATTTTTAATATTTATATTGTCATTTGCTATAATAGGAATTAGTGGATTAATAATTTTTAATCCAACTTCTTTCGAAAGTTCAGCGGACTCGACAGTCGCTAGTACCTCTAAAGAAGCAAACGAACAAATAATTGAAAGCAATGAAGTTTTTGATGAATTGAAAATTTCTACTAAAACAGATAATATAGAAATCGCAGTCTCGGAAGATGATAATTTGCATATTTCATATATTGAAAATAAAGATAAGCCTTATACCTTTAATATCGAAAATGGCACAGCCTCTTTTGCTGTAGAGGATGATAATAATAAAATAAAAACAGAATTAGTTGATAAAGATAATGTAAAAATATATCTACCTATTGGTAAATATAAAAATTTAGACATAACTGCCTCTTCAAGTAATATAATTATTGACGGAAGCGGAATTAGTACCAATGAGTATAATTTGTCTATAGATAATGGCGATATAATACTAAAAAATGTAAGTACTAATTTTCTAAATTTAATTATTAAAAATGGATATGCCGATATAAAAAATAGCAAAGCAACAAATTTTACAAGTAATATAGATAGTGGCACATTAAAAATGGAAAATTTTGCTTCAAAAAAATTTAATTATGATATATTGTCGGGCGATATAGAATTAAAAAATTGTACAACAGATAATATAATAGGTAATGCCAATATTTCAAATGTAATTATTAATAATATAAATTCAAAAAATATTAATTTTGATAACTTAAATGGTAATTTAACAATAAATAACATTAATACTACTAAATTCTTATTAAATAATAAAAGTGCTAGAACAAATATAAAGAATTGTACCGTAGATAATTTTGCATTTACCACAATAAACGGAAATACAAAAATAGAGAATTTCAAAGCAACAACAGCAAAATTTGATATTACAAATGATAATATTGAATTGAATAAGTGTACTGCTGATTCTATAAGTAGTAATGTTCGAAGTGGCAGTGTCAAATATGTGAATTGCAATGTTAAAAAACAACTTATGGATATATCGAATGGCAATATAGAATTTGATATCACTAATTTGAAAAATCTTAATTTGACTGTACTAAATGGTGATGTTAATATAAAAAGTTGTTTAGCTGACTACTTTACAAGTCTAATCATTAGTGGAAATATGAAAATAAATAATTTCACTGTCAAAAAATTAATTAGCGATATTTCTTATGGAAATATAGACATTAATAATCTAACTACTGACTCATTTACAAACACAATTGCTAATGGTAATTCCATTATCAAAAATAGTAATTCTAAATATCTTTTATCAAATACCACCAATGGTGATTTGATTATTAATAACCTAACCTCAGATAGTTTTACCAATAATATCAGTTGTGGAAATATAAATATACTAAATTCTACCTTAAAATATCTCAGAATGGACATTACAAGTGGCGATATTAAAATAATAAATAGTCTTGTAAATTATTTCAACAGCAAAACAAATAGCGGAAATATATTAATAAAGAAAGGTATTTTTGGTGAAATATATTCTACTGTAGTAAGTGGCGATATCCAAATTAATTTAATAGGTCTGATGGAAGATTTTAATTACAACTTAGCTGTATCTAGTGGCAAAATTACAACTGATAGCAATATACTTGAATTAGGTACTTCCAGTAGTATAATAGGCGGTGTCGGCAAAAAGCGTATTCTTGTACGCAGTACTAGTGGAGATATGAATTTGTCTATTGAAAAAAGTACTTGATTATAGTATTCCGACTATTGAAAAAAATTCTTAAATGCAATATTTTGTCTATTGAAAAAAATGATTGTTTGTAGTATAATAGTTTTATTATGCAAAAAGAAACAAAACAAAAAATTATTTTTTTAGCACTATCATTAGCACTATTTATAAATTTTGCTTTAATGATAGAATTATGCCCTTTCGCAAAAATAGCGGTAGACGGTAATCCAATCCATATAATGGACGGTAGATATTTTTACAATTATACTTTTGTAATGGATACTTATTCCAAACTAGGAATTGTCGGCATAAAATTATATACTAATTTTCATATATTAGATTACTTCTTCCTAATATCATATATGCTACTTATGATGTCACTTACTTTATTAGTGATTCCTAAACAATTAAAAAGATATGCGTTCATTATTCCTATTTTTCCTGCATTATTTGATATTATTGAAAACACACTAATTGAAATTGCTTCAGCTTCTTTCCCGACTATAAATGTAGGATTGGCTAAAGCTATATCGATAATGACTCCAATAAAATGGGGACTAGGTGTTGTTTGGTTTATTATATTTTTAATTCTATTAGTAAATAAAATTATTAGCGTAATTAAACTAAAAAAAGCAGTAAATATCGGATAATTATTATTATTAAATAAAAAAAACATTTGACAAATTATATTATAAATTATATTATTATTGTAATAACGGATCAGAGGCTGCAATTTTAGATTACTAACTTTTTGATGAAATACGCAAATATCATTAAGTGAAAGGCTAAGTTGCCGAAAGTTACAAATTTATAAGCGTAAAATAATTTGTTTCTTGGGTAGATAATGAATAATTATCTAACTGTCGCTAATATGCGGAGTGCTGTCTTGTTGGTAATTCATTAGTATTTATATTATAACAACGAATTATTATTCAAAGAAAGTCGAAGCATAACTTCGGCTTTTGTTTTGTAATATAATATTGAGAGGTGAAAAATGAAAAAAACAATTTTTACAGGTGTAGGTACTGCTATAGTAACTCCATTAAACAAAAATGGGGTTGATTATGAAAGTTTTGGTAGGTTAATTGATTGGCAATTAGATGAAGGTGTAGATGCTTTAGTTGTTTGTGGCACTACAGGTGAAAGTTCTACCCTAACTAATGATGAACATAGAAAAGTACTAGAGTTTGCAGTAGCAAAAGTAAACAAAAGAATTCCTATAATTGCTGGTACTGGTAGCAATGATACTGCTTATGCAGTTGAACTTACTAAAGCTGCTTGCGATATAGGCGTTGATGGATGCTTAGTTGTTACACCTTATTATAATAAGGCTACGCAAAACGGACTTATCCAAATGTACAACAAAATTGCTGATGCAAGTACACAACCAATTATACTTTATAATGTACCATCAAGAACCGGTGTTAATATTGAACCATCTACTTTTAAAGAACTTGCAGAACACGACAATATAGTAGCTATAAAAGAAGCTAGCGGAAATATTAGTAAAATCGTAGAAACTATGTCACTTGTGGGAGATAAGCTTGACCTTTATAGCGGTAATGATGACCAAATCGTTCCATTATTATCTTTAGGCGGTAAGGGCGTTATTAGTGTAGTAAGTAATATACTTCCTGCTCTAACAAAACAAATTTGCACCAAATTCTTTGCAGGCGATATAAAAGGCAGTGCAGAGATTCAATTTAGATTGCACGACCTTATTAGCTCACTATTTAGTGAAGTTAATCCGATACCTGTTAAGGCAGCAACTAGTGCTATGGGCTTTGGTGATAATTATTTACGATTACCACTTACCCCTATGGACGAGGCAAAATGCAAAATTATGTTGCAACTAATGCAACAACAAGGTATCAAACTAGTATAGTTTGGGAGGCAAACAAATGAAAGTTCTAATAAGCGGAGCCCTTGGAAGAATGGGACAAGAAGTAGCAAAAATGCTTGACAACAAAAAAATCCCTTATTCAAAAATGGATATTGCTTATTCTGCAAACTCAGATAAAAACTGTTTTAATGAGTTTTGCAAGTGTGATAAAAATATCGATTTGATAATAGATTTTAGCAACCACAAAGCAACTAAAAATTTGTGTGATTATGCAGTCGCTAACAATATCCCAACAGTTATTGCTACCACAGGTCATACTGATGAAGAACTTGCCTATATTGCTAACGCAAGCAAAAATGTAGCTATTTTCAAATCAGGCAATATGAGTATCGGAATAGCTTTACTTGCTAATTTAACAAAATTAGCCGTAGCAACAATGAAAGATGCTAGCGTAGAAATAGTAGAAGTTCACCACGACCGCAAACTTGACGCACCTAGTGGCACTGCTCTTATGCTAGCTAATGCAGTAAAAGAAATTCGCCCAGAAAGCACTTTTGTATGTGGCAGAAGCGGAATTTGTCCACGCACAAAAGAAGAAATCGGTATTCATTCTCTTAGAATGGGTAATATAATTGGCGAACACGAAGTTATTATTGCTACCGATACGCAAACTATCAAATTAAAACACGAAGCACATTCTAGAAGTTTGTTTGCTGAAGGTAGTTTGACTGTTGGTGAATTTATAATTGGTAAACCCGCAGGACTTTATAATATGGATAATATATTTTCATTATAAACAAAGATAATATAACAAAAGGAGTTATTAATGGAATTAAAATTTACAAAAATGCACGGTATTGGCAATGATTATATTTATTTTAATTGCTTAGAAAAAGAATTAGATGACCCGAACGGTTTATCTATGGCTATGTCCCCCCGACATTTTTCAGTAGGTGCTGACGGTATTGTTATGATTTGTCATAGCGATATAGCAGATGCAAAAATGAGAATGTTCAATCTCGACGGGAGCGAGGGCAAAATGTGCGGCAACGCAATTCGTTGTGTAGGCAAGTACCTTTATGATAATAAGTTAAATGAAAAAACTAACCTTTCTATCGAAACTTTATCAGGTACAAAATATCTTACACTAAATGTTGTCAATAACAAAGTTGCTAGTGTTATGGTTGATATGGGAACTGCCACTTTAGAGCCTAAAGAAGTACCAGTAATTGCTAATGAAAAAATGATTAGCACTCCTGTTATGGTAAAAGGCAAAGAATATAAAATGACAGCTGTTTCTGTTGGCAATCCTCATTCGATAATTTTTGTCGATGATGTAGATAGCTTAGAATTAGATAAAATAGGAAGCGATTTTGAAAATTTGGCAATCTTCCCTGAAAGAGTAAATACTGAATTTGTTAGAGTAATTGACCGACAAAATTTACAAATGCGAGTTTGGGAAAGAGGCAGTGGCGAAACTTATGCTTGCGGTACTGGTTCTTGTGCAACAGTAGTTGCAGCAGTAGTAAATGGTTATTGTGATTATGATACTCCTGTTATTGTTCATTTAATTGGTGGCAATCTAAAAATAACAGTTACTAAAGATTTACATATGTTTATGGAAGGAACAGCAACTAAAGTTTACGAAGGAGTATATAATTATGAATATTAATTTAAACGAGAATTTTTTCAAACTAAAAGAAAGTTATCTTTTTAGTGAAATAGCAAAAAGAGTTCGTGATTATTCTGCTAAAAATACAGATAAAAAAATAATTAAATTAGGAATAGGTGATGTTACTTTACCACTTACTCCTGTAGTAATTACATCAATGCATAAAGCCGTTGATGAAATGGGTAACAAAGATTCATTTCGTGGCTATGCACCTGAATATGGATATAATTTTATTAGGGATACAGTAGCTTCATTTTATAAAACTTGGGGCGTATCAATAGAAGGCGAAGAAGTATTTGTAAGCGACGGAGCAAAAAGTGACTTAGGTAATATAGTAGATATTTTAGGCGATAATCTAATACTTATCCCTGACCCTGTTTACCCTGTTTATCTAGATAGCAATATAATGAGTGGAAGAAAGGTAAAATTCCTAAATGCAACTATAGAAAATAACTTTTTACCAATGCCTGATGAAACGATTACTGAAAGTACAATTATTTATCTTTGCTCACCTAATAATCCAACTGGTGCTGTTTATTCTCATAAACAACTCAAAATTTGGGTAGATTATGCAATAAAGACAGGCTCACTAATTATATTTGATTCAGCTTATGCAACATTTATAAAAGGTGATTTGCCTCATTCTATATTTGAAATTGATGGTGCAAAAAAATGTTGTATAGAAATTAATAGTTTGTCAAAAATGGCTGGTTTTACTGGTACTCGTTGTGCTTGGACTATTGTTCCTAACGCTTTAGAAAGCAACGGACACAAACTTAATAAAATGTGGGCTAGAAGACAAGCAACTAAATTCAATGGCGTACCTTACATTATTCAAAGAGGTGCTGAAGCTGTGTTTTCTGAAAAAGGACTACAAGAAAGTAAAGCACTTGTAGAATACTATATGGAAAATGCCAGACTTATTTCTGAAGTTCTAAAAGAAAAAGGCGTTTGGTTTACCGGTGGTATTAGTTCCCCTTATATTTGGTTAAAATGCCCTAATAATTTAGGAAGTTGGGAATTTTTCGATTATTTGCTAAATAATGCACAAATAGTAGGAACTCCAGGACAAGGATTTGGCAATGGTGGTGAAGGATATTTCCGTCTTACTTCTTTTGGCGATAGAGAAAATACTTTAGAAGCAGTAGAAAGATTACGCAAACTACTTTAATTTACAATAAAAATACTTGAGAGGATTATAAAATGTTACACGATAATTTGAATGTTAATAAGAACGGACACCTTACTTTTGCAGGCAAAGATACGATAGAGCTTGCAAAAAAATATGGTACTCCACTTATGGTTATGGATGAAAACGGAATTAGAACAATGTTCCGTAGATATATTTTGGCTATGACTAAGTCTTTTGGCGAAGGTAGTATGCCACTAATTGCTAGCAAAGCACTTTGCTTCAAAGAAATTTATAAAATAGCTAAAGAAGAAAAAATAGGAATAGACCTAGTTAGTTGTGGCGAGATGTATACCGCCATAAAAGCTGGTTTTCCACTAGATAATGCATTCTTCCACGGCAACAACAAAACCGACTGGGATATTGAATATGGTATCGACAATGGCGTTGGCTATTTCGTTGTTGACAATTATGAAGAATTAGACAAAATTAATCAATATGCAGGACAAAAAGGTATCAAACAAAGTATTTTGCTTCGCCTAACACCTGGAATTGATACTCATACCCACGTTGCTATTGCAACGGGTAAAGTAGATAGCAAATTCGGCACGCCAATAGAAACCGGACAAGCTGACTTACTTATAGAATATACATTAAAATTAGAAAATATAGTATTAGAGGGTTTTCATTGTCATATTGGCTCACAAATATTTGATATTGCACCATTTTGTGATACAGCTGATATTATGATTAAATATATTGACCATATTAAAGAAAAATTTAATTATGTAATTAATATTCTTAATCTTGGTGGCGGCTTTGGTGTGCGTTATGTAGAAAGTGACCCTATTATCAATTATGAAAAAAATATTGAAGAAATTTCTATACACATTAAATCTTTTGCTGACAAACACGGTATTGCAATGCCAAGAATAATTATGGAACCTGGTAGAAGTATGGTTGCGGCAAACGGTATCACTTTATATACAGTAGGTAGCGTTAAAGAAATACCAACATTCAAAAATTATGTTAGTATTGATGGCGGTATGACCGATAACCCAAGATATGCATTATACCAATCCGCTTATACTACCCTTATAGCAAATAAAGTTAATGAAAAACCTAACTTTGTAGCTACAATTGCCGGTAGATGCTGTGAAAGTGGCGACCTTATCGCTGAAAATGCTAAAATTGTAAAACCTGTTAGAGGTGACATTCTTGCAGTACTAGTTACTGGAGCATACAATTATTCTATGGCAAGTAACTACAATCGTATTCCTCGTCCTCCTATAGTAATGATAAAAGACGGCGAAGATAGAATTGTCGTAAAAAGAGAAACTTTTGAAGATATGACTCATAACGAAATATAAAAAAAATAAATTAAATATAAATTAAATATAAATTAAATATAAAAAAAAGCACAAGATATAAAATCTAGTGCTTTTTTTTCTACGTTTTGCTTTAAATTAAAAATTAATTTTTTAGTCTATAGCACGAACATTAGTTGCTCTAACTCTACCACTATCCTTTGGATCTGGCTCGGTATCGAACTCAACTGGTTGTCCGTCTCTTAAAGTTTTGAAGCCATCACCTGCAATTCCTGAGAAATGCACGAAAATTTCTTCGCCGGTTTGGCTGTCATCATTAACTACAAATCCAAAACCTTTCTTTTGGTTAAACCATTTTACTGTACCCTTCATCTTTGGTACCTCCCAATAATAAATAAATTAGCTTATAATCAAATTATTAAAATGTCTGCTCCCCTTTGTTTTTTATGAATTTATTACAAATTATTACCTACATATCTAAGAAATTAATTATTTACTACCCTTAGTATAACAATCTAATTATAGTTTGTCAATAAACAAATTTTTTTATTCTTATATTTCTTTATATTTTTTTTATTTTCCACAAAAATTCTTATTAAAAGTTATTGACATATGTCAAAAATAGCGTTATTATATTATTGACATATGTCAGAAATGAATTTTATGTCTAACAAAAATAAAATATTTAGGAGACAAATAAAATGAAAATAGCAATTCCAGTAAACGAAAAAAATGAAAACACCGCAGTATGTCCTAGTTTTGGTAGAACATATTTCTTTATGATTCACGATACCGAAAACGGGCAAACATCATTCTATGACAATGCAGCAAATACAACTGCAGGCGGAGCAGGTATCAAAGCATCACAGTCACTTGTTAATCAAGGCGTAGATACTGTTATTACACCAAGAATGGGTAACAACGCACTAGATGTACTTAATGCTGCTAATATAAAACTTTTAAAGACAATTGAAGGTACTGCTATGCAAAACATTAAAGCATTAATTGCTGGAGAATTGGTAAGTTTATAATTATGAATAATAATAAAGGTAAAAAAATTGCCGTATTATCCGGTAAAGGTGGCACAGGCAAAACGCTTGTATCTGTAAATTTAGCTGCTTTATGCCCAAATTCTACTTATATTGATTGTGATGTGGAAGAACCTAACGGTCATTTATTTTTTAGACCAGAAATATTAAAAGAAAAAATTATTACACAAACTCGTCCACAAATAGACGATAACAAATGTAACGGTTGTAAAAAATGTGTAGAATTTTGTCGTTTTAATGCTCTTGCCTATATAAAGAAAGTAATGGTATTTGATGATATTTGCCATTCTTGTGATGGCTGTGCATTAGTTTGTCCGCAAAAAGCAATCACTATGATAAATGAAGAAGTAGGAAAAGTGCATTTTGGCAAATCTTTAGATACCTATGTAAAAAGTGGATTTTTAAAAGTTGGCAAAATTTCGGGTAGTCCAATAATTAGTAATTTACTTAAAAATATTGATGAGTCAAATTACACCTTTATAGACTGTCCACCAGGAAGTGCGTGTGCGGTTATGGAAAGTATTAAAGATGCGGATTATTGTATATTGGTATCCGAACCTACTATTTTCGGTGCCTGTAATCTAGAAATGGTGCATAAACTAGTAAATGTTTTTCATAAAAAATTCGGTGTAATTCTTAACAAATATACCGGTACTAATAATCCTTCATTAAATTATTGTCTCAAAAATAATATTGAAATTATAGGAAAAATTCCTTATTCTAATGAAATAGCAAAATTGAGTTCTGTCGGAAAAATTATTGTTCGCACAAATTCTAGCGCTAAAAAAAGTTTTGAAGATATCTTAGAAAAGGTATTGAAGAAGGTGACAAAATGAAACAACTTCTAATATTAAGCGGAAAAGGTGGCACAGGTAAAACAACTGTAGCAGGTAGTTTTATTTCTTTAGGTAAATTGAAAGCATTTGCTGACTGTGATGTAGATGCACCTAATTTGCATTTAATTATAAAACCAATTTCAAAACCTTTACAAACCGATTATTACGGATTAGGAAGAGCTGTTATTGACCCTGAAATGTGTGTAGGCTGTGGGAATTGTTATGACAAATGTAAATTTGATGCAATAAGCAAAGATAAAGATGTTTATAAAATTAATGATTTTGGTTGCGAAGGATGTGGCGTTTGTGAAATAGTTTGTCCCGTTGGTGCTATAAAAATGATAGACGAGAAAGCAGGCGATATGTATCTATATAAAGAAAATGATTTTAATTTCTCTACTGCCGAGTTAAAAATGGGTAGTGGCACAACAGGAAAACTAGTAGCTAAGGTAAAACAACAACTTGACAATTCTGTAGATAATAATGAAATTGCAATAATTGATGGTTCACCCGGTATTGGTTGTCCCGTTATTGCATCGCTTTCTGGCGCTAATACTGTACTTATAGTTGCAGAACCTTCGGTTTCTGGTATAAGCGATATGGATAGAATAATTAGAGCAAGTGCTAAATTTGGAGTTAAAATATGCGTTTGTGTCAATAAATATGATAATAGCATAGAAAACACTGATAAAATAATGCAATATTGCGAAAATAATAAGTTGACTTTTGTAGGCAAAATACCTTATGATATAACTGCTATGAATGCAATAAATGAGCAAAAAGACCTTATGCAAATTAATTGTCCATCGGCAAATGCAATAAAAGATATTTATAAAAAAGTAATAAGCGTTTTGGTAAATTAAATAAGGAGCAAAAAACATTATGAAAATTACCTCTCTTTGTGAAGATGTAAGCAATATTAATGATATAGGACAAGAACACGGTTTATCTATGTTCATTCAAACAAGCAAACAAAATGTACTATTTGATTTTGGCGCTTCTGATTTGTTCTCAATAAATGCTAAAAAACTGCATATAGACCTAAATTCAGTTGAACTTTGTTTTTTATCACACGGACATTATGACCACGGTGGTGGAATAAAAGCTTTTCTTGCCATCAATAAATTTGCCCCTATATATGTTAGTAAATATGCTTTTGGAAGCTATTATGCTTTAAAAAATGATATTTATAAATATATTGGCATTGATAAAAACTTGGAAAATGAAAAACAAATAAAAATAGTTGATAAAAATAAAAAACTAGACACTATTCTAACTGTTTTTGATGACATAGGAAATTATTTTCCTAATGCTAGTGCAAATAAAGTTATGTATGTACCGATATCTAAAAAATACACCAATAAGGATTATGCAATAAGTGATAAAGATTTATTTATAAATGATAGTTTTTGTCACGAACAACATTTAATTATTGCAGAAAGAGGCATTACAACATTAATAGTAGGTTGTTCTCATAAAGGTATAGTTAATATTTTGGAGAGTTTTAAACATAAATTCGGGAAATATCCCGATACTGTTATAGGTGGGTTCCATTTACAAAACCCTACTACCAAAGTATCCGAACCACCTGAATATATTGAAAAAATTGCAGATTACTTGATATCCACTAAATGCCAATGTTATACTTGTCATTGTACTGGCGTCGGTGTTTATCAAATACTTAAAGATAAATTAAATGATAAAATAGTATACTTATCCTGTGGAGAAAGTATTACCATATAAAAAAAATTAAAATTTGGAGGTATAGACTTATGCGTATAGCAGTAGCTTGTGAAGGAAAGACAATAACCGGACATTTTGGTCATTGTGAAACTTTTATGTATTTTGATACAGATAATGGAAAGGTAGTAAACATTGAAGGTGTTCCAAACCCTGGTCATAGACCTGGTTTTTTACCAAAATTTCTTAGTGAAAACAATGTAAATGTAATTATTAGTGGCGGAATGGGCGGTGGTGCCGTTGATTTGTTCAATGAATATGGAATTGAAGTAATTATTGGTTCTAGTGGAGATGCCGCAGCAGCTGTAGAAGCTTATTTAGCTGGTGAACTTAAATCTACAGGTTCTATCTGTCACGACCATAATCACGAATAAAAAAATTAATTTAATAGAAAATTAAAAAAGTTTAGGAAATTCCTAAACTTTTTTTTATTTAAATTTTTATTTATTAATGCTTTTTTTATAAATCATTAAGATGATACTTAATAAGCAAGGTACGACGCTTTTCTTCTCTTTGAATATTTGATATCTCAATATAAACATTCCAATTATTATTCATAACATCAAGTTCTAATTTTTGTTTTACGGGGTTATTTTTGTACCTCTTTGTTAATGTTACTGTTTTTTTCTTAATTTTCTCTTTATATTTTACAATTTGATTATCAAATTTGATATCAAAGTTTCCCATTTCACTTTCAAAAGTTTTTTGCATAAACACCTCTCTTTTATATAACTAAATATTATAATAAATGTATCAAATTGTCAAGTCACAATATGTTTTATTCCATAATTTTATTATCATTTTCGTAACTTTGCTTATTTATTACCTTTTTATTTGCACTTTGTTCCAGAATATAGTATAATAAGAGCATTATTATATTAAAAATTCGCATAAAAAGGATAATTTATGACTACAGACAAAAAAGTTCTAATTACAAAAAATAACATACCTGAAAATAAAGCTCACGCAATAGTTATTAACAAAAAAGCCATTATTATGGCTATAGTTATTGTTATGGTTCTAGTTATTTTAGCATATGTACTTACATTTATATTGCCTACTGGTGAATACCAAAGAGACAATGGAACAATTATTGCTAATAGTTATGTACAAAAAGATATGTCAGGTATTTCGTGGTGGCAATTTTTACTATCACCTCTTATGATTTTATTACCTTCTACTGCGGGGTTTGAAATGGTTTGGGCTATACTTATTTTGCTTTTAGTTATTGGTGCTATTTTTACTGCACTTGATGAAAGTGGAATTTTAGTATATATGGTACAATATTTGGCTAAACAATTTAAATCTAAAAAATATGCCCTACTATTTTTACTACCCCTTACTTTTATGTTTTTAGGCAGTACAGCGGGAATGTTTGAAGAACTTATCCCACTAGTCCCCGTTGTCGTTATGCTATGTTATGCAATGGGTTGGGACGCCTTAATAGGTCTAGGGATTTCAATATTAGCAGCTTGCTTTGGTTTTGCTGCCGGTGTAGTTAATCCATTTACTGTAGGTGTTGCACAAACTTTAGGCGGAATTGTTATGTTTTCGGGTATCGGTATGCGTATCCTAACATTTGTAATCGCTTATCTAATTTTGATGGCTTTTATCTTCCCTTATGCAAAAAAAATAGAAAAAAATCCAAAAAAATCTATAGTATATAAAGAAGATATGATAAGAAAAACAGAATTTCAATTCGATATAGATAATTTTGAAATAGATAAACAAAAAAATAAAGCTCTAGTTTGGTTTGCTTGTTGGTTACTTGCGATAGTAATTATTGCAATGGTTAGTATCGCTTGGCACGCACTTGCCGACTATGTTATGTTTATTACCGTTGCTATTTATCTAATTGCCGGTATCGGTGCTTGTCTAATGTGCGGACTTAAAGGTAAAAAACTACTTAAGCAACTTGGTAAAGGCACAATAACGCTATTACCTGCTGTTGCTATGATACTTGTTGCCGGTGGTATTCGTTATATTATCGAACAAGGCGATATAATGGACACCATTATTCATTTTGCTGTTAATATGGTAAATGGACAAAGCCCTTTTGTCGCAGTACTAATAATATACCTTACCATTTTCATATTCGAAATTTTTATTCCATCGGGTAGTGCAAAAGCATTTTTGCTTATGCCTATGATTTATGGAATTTGCCAAATTATGGCGATAAATGGTCAAGTAGCTGTACTTGCGTTTGCTTTTGCTGATGGTTTCGCCAATGTAATTTTGCCTACTAATGCAGGCTTATTGCTAATTCTTGGTCTAACAACCGTTGACTATGGCAAATGGTTCCGATGGAGTGCAAAAATACAATTTACATTGCTAATAGCCACCATAGGAATTTTGGCACTAGCATTTTTCGTAGTATATTAAACTGGAGGCAAAAAATTGATAAATATTCTTTTAGCAATTACTGTAGGAAAAATTATTGAAACCATATTAGAATGCTTACTTGCACTACTAATAATTATAATGGTAATTAATACTTTTCGGATTAAAAAGACCGCTATTAATAATAAGAAAGACATTGTAGAGCTTGATAATAAAAAATTAAAAAATCATTTAATTAAAGCTATCCAAATACCGACAATAAGTCCAATTAGTTTGGAAGAAGACACTACTGCCTTTGATAAATTTGAAAAGTTTTTAGAAGAAAGTTATCCACTTGTTCATAAATATTGTGAAAAGACCGTTATAAATACTCACGCACTTTTATTTAAAGTATCAGCAAGTGAAAAAACTGAACTCTTACCAATTGGCTTTCTTGCTCATCAAGATGTAGTTCCTGCCGAACCTAAAGGTTGGGATTATCCTCCTTTTAGTGGTGAAGTAGTAATAGAAGATGGCGTAGAGTATATTTATGGTCGTGGTGCTATTGATATGAAAGTACATTTATTAGCTACTATGGAGGCTGTGGAACATCTAATTTCGGTAGGCCATAAATTTAATAGAGATGTTTATCTTTGTTTTGGATTTGATGAAGAACTTTCAGGTAGATTGGGTGCATTCCAAATAGTAAATTATCTTAAAGAAAAAAATATTACATTAGAGTTTATAGTCGATGAAGGCGGAGTCGTTTTGGACGGCAGTATGCTTGGTATTGATGGTAAAGTTGCTCTAATAGGAAATAGTGAAAAAGGCTATGCAGATTTTACTCTTACCGCCACTAAAGACGGTGGACATTCTTCTAGTCCTATTCATCCTACTTCTATTGAAGTTCTTGCAAAAGGTATAACAAAATTAGAAAAACATAGATTCCCTACTCGGTGGACACCATCAACAATTGAATTATTTGAAGAACTAACACCTTTTATGAAGCCTGGATACAAATTTGTATGTGCAAATAGAAAAATATTTTCTCCAATTCTAAAATATGTTCTTTGCAAAGTTAATCCTGCTGTAGCGGCTATATTAAGAACCACTCTTTCCCCTACAATTATGTCTGGTAGTGCTGGATTTAATATAATTGGTAGAGAGGCTTGCGTAAATATTAATTGCCGTATGCTTCCTGGAGATACAAAGGATTCCGTGCTTAAATATATTCAGAAAATAGTGGGTAAGGATATCGAAGTTACTTGGCAACCAATTACTTGTTATGACCCACCATCAAAAATTAGCAGTGCTCATACAGATAGTTTCCAAACTATAGCAAAAGCTATTTCTTTATCTTTTGATAAATTAGTACCCGCACCATTTCCATTTATTGCGGGAAGCGATGCAAAATTTTACTATCCTGTAGCTAAAAATGTATATCGTTTTTCACCTTATCCAATAAGCGAAGAAGATACAACTCGTATTCATAGTGCAAACGAAAGAATGGCAACTGCCAATTTAGCACCTGCTGTTAATTTCTTTATCAATTTGATAAAAATATCTTAATAATATTATTTAATTTTGAAATCAAATCGCTTATTTAAAGCGAAGTAAAGCGGTATACCAAGCAAGTATACTGCTATTATTTGTCCGGCGGCCACAGTGGCCATATTGAACCAATAGAAGCCTCCATCTGGAGTAAAATACTTCCACATAATAGGTAAAATAAATGCATTAGCTAATACCGGTGGAATACCTGCTATAAAAGGTTTTCCTTTTCCCTTAATCCATTTGCCAATATAAAAGGTTAGTACACTTGCTATTGCGGTAGCTAGTGTCCCAAAAACCATATCCATTAGGACGCCGGAAAATATATTGCTTATTAAACAGCCTATTATTAATCCAGGAATAGCTTCCACAAAAAAAAGAGGTAACAAAGTCATTGCTTCACTTACTCTACATTGTATTGCACCATAAGAAATAGGTGCGAATGCTATAGTCAATACAGCATATAGTGCTGCAATTATTCCAGTTTTTGCTATAAATATTGTAGCAACATTATATTTTTTTTTCATATTTTTCCTTTAATTTATCTATACTCTTTGCCGTCTACAAATATAGGATGTATATATCTCTTTGGGTTAGTTACTTTTATTTTACCAAACTCAATTGCCATATTAGGGCATCTTTGCAAGCAAGCAAAACAATTTTCACAATGGTCGCCAAAAACCACTTTTCCATCAACTAGTTTTATATTTCCAACCGAACAAAATTCAACACATTTGCCACAACCAATACATCTTGCATTTGTTCTTTTATCCGCT
This sequence comes from Clostridia bacterium, assembly GCA_041670385.1. Lineage (GTDB taxonomy): Bacteria > Bacillota > Clostridia > Christensenellales > DTU072 > CAG-1782. Next base: position 22,634 of record JBAXZI010000005.1, read on the forward strand.
ATTTTATATTGCTTATTAAATTGCCACCAATAAAATTTTGTAAGTGCACTAGGAGTTTTCCTATTTTTCAATTTAGCGTTAGCTACTTTTTCCGCCAATTCTTTATTGATATCACTAACCATTTTCTTATGGTTTTTCATTTGTTCAGTAGCTTTTTTGGTTTTCGTTGCAAAAATAACAGTATTATCTGGCAAAACTAACTTTTTAATATAAGATAATTTTGCTCCATTAACACCTATACATTGATTGATTGCAATAAAAGAATTACCCACAGTAGCACCGCAAGTAACTACAGCAAAGATATACTCACTTTTTATCTTTGCTTGTGTCAAAAATGTACGCACTTTATTAGGAATATCCCCGCAATAACACGGCACTACTATTCCTACATATTCATCTTCAAATTCAGTTTCGGTACAATCACCCATATCAAACAACTCGCCCTTTTTTCCTGCAATCAAGGAAGCTGTAGCGTATGAATTACCTGTACCCGAAAAATATAATATTTTCATTTATTTTTGCTCAAAAACTATTGCCTCATACGGCTCTAACATCAAATCATCAAGTTTGATATTTGTATTGTAATTGTGTATAACAATTTTACTTTCTTTGCCTTTTAATTCTTCTGGAATTACTAAACCTACTTTTTTATTCTTAAAGTTACAAATCACTATTAGTTTTCTATCATTAAGAGTTCTTGTATACATATACAAATCTTTATTTTTAAGATAATAATCAGTATATGTCCCCTCTCTTATAATGTCACTAAATTCAGAATTTAGACGCAATTTTACCAATTTTTGATAAAAATGATAAATACTATTTTCATCTTTCATTGCTTCTTCTACATTTATTTCTTTATAATTAGGGTTTGGGTCAAACCATGGTTTGCCACTGCTAAAGCCTGCATTTTCTTTATCATTCCATTGCATAGGCGTACGACCGTGGTCACGGCTTCGTTTATTCATTACTGCAAGAAAAATCGTCTTAAAAAATGGTATTTTTTTACCAATTTCATTAATATTAAGTGCTAATTGATCACGCATTTGGTCTACTTCCGTAAAATGCATATTTGTCATACCTATTTCTTGCCCTTGATAAATATATGGACAACCTTGTTGCATATGCATAGCTACTGCTAGCATTTTTGCTGCCTCTTTTCTCTTATCTCCATACTTTCCTGCAAATCTTGCTATACTTCGTGGTTGATCGTGATTTTCAAGATATAGACTATTCCAACCCTTTCCGTATAAAGCAATTTGCCATTTTGAAAGTGCTTTTTTGAATTTAGGTAAACTAAACTTTACAGGTATAACTTGCATAAACATATCACTTTCTACATGTTCAAATTGGAAAACTGTATCCAATTCTCCTCTATCTTCACCTGTATAAAGCAACCCTTGTTCTATAGTTACACCCGCAGCTTCACCTACTGTCATACAATCATAATGTGACAAAACTTCTTTGTTAAGGTCTTGCAAATATTCATGTATTCTAGGTCCGTGTAAAAACTTTTCATCGCCTCTAATACCAATATTCCACTTGCCATCAGGTATACTACCATCGGCATTATAGGATTTGGAAATATAGGTTATTACATCACAACGGAATCCATCTACGCCCAAATCTAACCAATATTTTACTAAAGCATGTACTTCTTCTCTAACTTTTGGGTTTTCCCAATTAAGGTCAGGTTGTTTCACTGCCCAAAGATGCATATAATATTCACTAGTTCTAGCATCATATTCCCACGCAGTACCACCAAATCTTGAAGTCCAATTATTTGGATACTTCTTGCCTTTTTTAGGTTTACGCCAAATATAATAATCTCTATATGGATTGTCAATACTTTTTCTACTTTCTTCGAACCACTTATGTTCATCACTAGTATGATTAACGACCAAATCCATTACTAGCCTAATGCCTTTTTCGTGCATTTTAGCTATCATTTCTTTCCAGTCATCTAATGTACCAAAATCGTCCATTATATCTCTATAATCGCTTATATCATAACCGTTATCTGCGTTAGGTGATTTATAACACGGACTAAGCCAAACACAATTAATGCCCAAATCACTCAAATAATCCAATTTAGATGTTATACCTTTTAGGTCACCTATTCCATCTCCATTACTATCACAGAATGAACGAGGATATATTTGATAAATTACTGCATTTTTGTACCAACGGGTTTTTTCCATAACAAATCTCCTTAAAAACAATTATTATATAAATTATTTTAACACATTTTATAAAAAATTACAATAATAGTCTAACAAAAAAATAGGCATATTATTACAATTTATCATAAATTTAGACATAAAAAAAGAACAGTAATAAATTACCATTCTTTTTTTGTATATATAATTTATTTATTATTCGTAAAGTGGGAATTTCTTTGTAAGTTCAATAACCTTACTTGTTACACTTTCTATAACACTTTCTTGTCCTTTAATTACTTCAGTAATTAAATCAGCAATCAATTCCATTTCTGGTTCTTTCATACCTCTAGTAGTAACCGAAGGTGTACCAATTCTTACACCACTTGCTACAAATGGACTTAATTTTTCATTAGGGATTGTATTTTTATTTAGGGTAATGTGTGCTCTATCAAGCATTTCTTCAAGAGCTTTACCCGTAACGCCAGTATCACTAAGGTCAAGTAACATTAGATGATTATCAGTGCCACCACTAACTATTTTGATTCCGTTTGCCATAAATCTATTTGCCATAGTTTTTGCATTTACAACAACTTGATGTTGGTATATTTTAAAATCATCACTAAGTGCTTCCTTAAAAGCTACTGCTTTACCAGCAATAACGTGCATAAGTGGACCACCTTGAATACCTGGGAATACTGCTTTGTCTATTTGCTTTGCATATTTTTCTTTACACATAATAACGCCACCACGAGGTCCACGCAAAGTTTTATGTGTAGTTGTAGTAACGAAATCAGCATAAGGTACTGGACTTTCGTGTTCGCCTGCAATAACCAAACCTGCAATATGTGCAATATCAGCCATAAGTAAAGCACCACATTTATCTGCAATTTCACGGAAACGCTTAAAGTCTATTTTTCTTGCATAGGCACTAGCACCGCAAATAATTAATTTTGGCATAACTTCCATAGCTATCCTTTCTACTTCATCATAATCAATCAAACCTGTATCTGGGTTTACACCATAATAACTGGCATTAAAATAATTTCCTGAAATATTCATAGTACCACCGTGTGACAAATGTCCACCGTGTGACAAATTCATACCTAATACTTTATCGTGTGGTTGCAACATTGCATAAAAAACTGCTAAATTCGCATTTGCACCACTATGTGGTTGTACATTACAATGGTCACAACCGAATAATTGTTTTATTCTGTCTCTAGCTAAATTCTCTACGATATCAACATTTTGACAACCGCCATAATATCTTTTTCCTGGCAAACCCTCGGCATACTTATTTGTAAGCACACTACCTACTGCTTCCATTACTGCTGGAGAAACAAAGTTTTCACTAGCAATTAGCTCTATATTGTCACGTTGTCTAGCAAGTTCTAATCCTATTGCGTTAAAAACCTCAGGATCAGTTGCTTGCATAAATGAAACAAATTCCATAATTAAGTCTCCTTTTTATCCATCATTTATTAAAAATTAATATAAATTAATTATTTTTGCTATCTATAAAAGTACTAATATTAAATGCTGCTACCGCTCCATCAGCCATAGCCGTAGTTAGTTGCCTAACTGGTTTTTGTCGACAATCACCTATCGCATACATTCCATCAGTGGTTGTTGCACAATTTTCATCAGTTACTATATATCCCTCTTTATCAAGTTCTACAAAATCATTAAATATTTTGTTATTAGGCACTTGACCTATTGCTACAAATACAGCAGGTACATCAAGTTGAAACTTGCTCTTATCTAATCTTTGAAAAACAATACCCGTAAGCTCTTCTTCACCTAAAAATTCACAAGCTGATACATTAGAAATTATTTCTATATTTTCTTTAGCTTTTAATGTGCGAACTAAAGCATCATCTCCAAAGAATTTATCAAACAAAGTACACACATATACCTTTGGACAATAATTTGTCATAAGTATTGCATATTGCAATGCAGTATTGCCATCACCAATCAAAACTACTTCTTGATTTTTATAAAAAGCTCCATCGCATAAAGCACAATAAGATACACCGTGCCCAATCAATTCTTGCTCTTTTGGTAACCTTAAATGACGATGTTGGACACCTGTAGCTATAATAATAGCTCTAGAAGAGTATTTATTATAATCGGTAGTAACAACGAATAAATCATTTTCTTTATTCACTTTTATTGCCTTTTCTAATTCAACTTCCGCACCAAGTTCTAAAACTTGTGAGAATAATTGGTCACTAAATTTGCTTCCCGCAATTTCTGTGATTGCTGGTATATTCTCTACTCTAGGCGAAAATGAAATTTGTCCGCCTATGTTTTCCTCTTCTAAAAGTAATACTGTTTTGTTATTACGACGTAAGTTAAGTGCTGCAGTCATACCTGCTGTTCCAGCCCCTACAATAATTGTGTCATATATCATTATCTTCTATACTCCTCTGCAAATTTTTTGATATCACTTGCATTATTGTATTTGAAAACGCCTTCATTTGTACAAGATACCATTGTAGGTGCTTGTTTGATTTTATATTTTGCTGTCATTTCAGTATCTTCTTCCGCATCAACAACTTTATAATTAATATTTGCTTTTTCTAGTATCATTTTTGCCATTTTGCATTTTGGGCAATCTTTTCTACTAAACAAAATTAGTCCATCATTATTACCTATTATTGCATCTTTTTCATCTTCTATTTTATCTTCTTTTTCCAAAATCACTTTGCTTCCATCTTTCTTTAATAAAGAATTTTCTATATCATAAACTACTCTTTCTTTGAATTCTTGTGATTTCCCAATATTCCAATTACGCACTGGACGGTAATAACCCGTTATTCTACTATAAACTTCAGTTTGCTCTCCACATTCGGGACAAACATAATGCTCACCAGCAATATATCCGTGATTTTTACAAACCGAATAAGTAGGTGAAATAGTATAGTAAGGTAATTTATAATTTTCTGAAATTTTTCTTATTAACGCTCTAGCTGACTTCCAAGAAGGCAATTTCTCACCTAAAAATGCGTGGAAAACAGTACCAGATGTATATAAAGTTTGCAATTTATCTTGTATATCTAGTGCATCAAAGATATCAGAAGTATAACCAACTGGCAAATTAGTACTATTTGTATAATATGGTGTATCTTCATTCTCTGTTGCTGTTACGATGTCCGGCCATTTTTTACGGTCGTGCATCGCTAGACGATAACTTGTACTTTCTGCTGGTGTTGCTTCTAGGTTATAAAGGTCTCCGTACATTTCTTGATAATCACTAAGTCTATTTCTCATATAATTTAGTACATCTTTACTAAATTCTTGAGTTTCTACACTTGTCATATCTTTTTTTATCCATTTAGCATTTAGACCTGCTTCATTCATACCCAACAATCCGATTGTACTAAAATGGTTAGAAAAATCACCCAAATAACGTCTTGTATAAGGATATAATCCCTCATTAAGTAATTTAGTAATTATTGTACGCTTTGTTTTTAATGACCTTGCAGCGATATCCATAATTTTATCTAATCTTAAATAAAAATCTTTTAAATCTTTAGCTAAATATGCAATTCTTGGCATATTAATAGTAACAACACCAATAGAACCAGTTGATTCGCCACTACCAAAGAATCCACCGCTCTTTTTACGCAATTCTCTAAGGTCAAGACGCAAACGACAACACATACTTCTTACATCACTAGGTTCCATATCACTATTTATATAATTACTAAAATATGGAGTACCATATTTAGATGTCATTTCAAATAATAAACTATTATTTTCAGTATCAGACCAATCAAAATCTTTAGTAATAGAATATGTAGGAATAGGATATTGGAATCCTCTACCATTAGCATCACCTTCAATCATAATTTCGATAAATGCTTTATTAACTATATCCATTTCTTTTTGACAATCTTTATATGTAAAGTTTTGTTCTTTACCCGCTACGATTGCTGGAAGTTCTGCTAAATCATTAGGAACCACCCAATCTAAGGTAATATTACTAAATGGTGCTTGAGTACCCCAACGAGATGGAGTGTTTACACCAAAAATAAATGATTCTATACATTTTTTAACTTGGTTATAACTCATATTGTCTACTTTTACAAAAGGTGCTAAATATGTATCAAATGAAGAAAATGCTTGTGCGCCAGCCCATTCATTTTGCATAATTCCTAAGAAATTTACCATTTGATTACACAAAGTTGCTAAATGACTAGCAGGAGATGAGGTTATTTTTCCAGAAACACCGCCCAAACCTTCTTGGATAAGTTGTTTCAATGACCAACCTGCACAATATCCGGTAAGCATAGATAAATCATGAATATGCATATCAGCATCTTTATGTGCTCTTGATATTTCTTCATCATAAATTTCACTTAACCAATAATTCGCAGTTATTGCACCCGAATTTGATAAAATTAATCCGCCTACTGAATAAGTAACTGTCGAATTTTCTTTAACTCGCCAATCACTAACCTTTACATAGCTATTTACTATATCTTTATAATCTAAAACTGTCGACCTAACATTACGAAGTTTTTCTCTTTGTTTTCTGTATAGAATATAAGTTTTTGCAACATCAGCATAACCTGCTTGAACTAAAACATTTTCAACACTATCTTGAATAGCTTCTACAGTAATTAAATCATCTTTGATTTTAGGTTCAAAATCAGCAGTAACTTTTAGTGCCAACATATCAATTATAGTAGGATGATATTGTTTACCCTCCGCTTCAAATGCTTTTGTAATTGCTTCTGCTATTTTTTTAATCTCAAAATCTACTAATTTGCCGTCTCTTTTATATACCCTGTACATTATTTGCCTCCATATTTCTACATTTTTCTTCTTTTCTATTGTATCAAATATTAATTTTTATGTCAATAGGAAAAACACAAAATGTTGTATGTTTTTTAAACGCAAAACACTACATATTGTTATATGCCTCTAATCTCAACATTATTAACATATCGTTTTACTCGTGTTTTTGCGTCTATCATTTCATTTTTAGGCATAGCGTGTAAATTACTTCCGATAAGGTCTCCGCTGTCTACAAAATTTTGCAAATAATACGCTTTTGCATTTGCTATAATTTTACCTATATCGTCAAAATCTTCCACCGTATGAAATTCGGCAACTACTGTAGTTCGAAATTCATAATCTATATTACTATTTTTAATTAATGCAATACTTCTTTTTATTTTTTCTTTATCAAAATTATTTATGCCTGCCGTTATTGCATATTTTTCCAAACTATTTTTTATATCCATAGCGATATAGTCAAGCAAATTATTGTTAAGCAAACTTTCAAGTTTTTCTGGATTATAACCATTTGTATCCAACTTAACTAAATATCCTAAATCTTTTACCTTTTTGATAAATTCTTCTATATCATTTTGCAAAAGAGGCTCTCCACCTGTTATACAAACTCCATCAAGCACACTTTTCCTTTTTATTAAATGCTTAAGTACCTCTTCTTCCTCTATGTCATCTTCACCATTACGAGTAAATACTAACGATGCATTGTGACAAAATGGACATCTAAAATTACAACCGCCTGTAAAAATTGTACAAGCTGTTTTTTCAGGGTAATCTAGTAAGGTTAATTTTTGTAACCCTTTTATTTTCATCTACTGCCTCCAATTTTTGTACCTTTTAAGTATAACAAATATATTTGCAAAAAACAATATTTACAAAAATTATTATAGGAAATTTACTAAAAAAATACCCTTGCAAATTGTTGCAAAGGTATTTCATTTTTGTTTATTTTTTTATTACTAAGTTTTAAGCAAATACACTTGGTAAAACAATAGCACCATATTTTGCTTTTGCATCATTTAGTCTAGCTATTTGTGCATCTAATTCAGCAGTAAATTCTTTTGGTAAAGCAATTTTACTGAATATTTTAGCCATTCTATCCATTTTAGCAAGATATTTGTCTACACGAAGTGAGAATTGTTCATTATATTCTTTTTCTGTATAGTCATGGTCTAAGTTGTCAGCAAATAATTTCTTTAAATCTTCATATCTAGGAATCAAACCAACTGGAGTAGAAATAGCTTTATATTCGTTATTAACTCTACCATCAGCCCATAAAACCCATACTTTCTTATCTAATTTGGAATTTGTATATTGACCTTGTTCATTCTTAAGGAAATAATTAGTACCATATACAGTAGGAGCTTTATCAAAGCTTTTACCAAATTTAAGATGATCTTGGATATATTGTGGAAGAGGTACAGATACAAAATCAAGATTTGCCATTGGATTATGAACACGAACGCCTTCTTGTCCAATAGTAGCTGAAGTTGTTTCTGATTCTATAGTAGCACCAATGAACACACCGTGTGCCCAACTTAAAGATTCTACACAAGGAATAGTAGTATCAGAATCACGACCACCATAAATAATACCGCTTACCTTAACTCCTTCTGGATCGTTAATAGTAGAATCAGCATTATCAAGTTCGTTTACTCTAATTGTATATCTAGCATTCTTTGATGAATAAGGAATTTCATTTCCTTTTGCATCTTTTTTGCCTTCTTTCCAATCACCACTATAGTTGATACCTTCGTTAGGAACATCAATACCCATTCCTTTCCAATAAGGAATACCATCATTTACAAGAATGTTTGAGAAAATTATTTCTCTAGGTGTATTTAATGCACCAAAAATAAGTGGATCATCTTTTCCATTAACATCTTGAATGATACCAAAAATACCAGACTCTACATTAACACCACGAAGTTCACCAGCAACATTACGCAAATAAGCAATATCATCACCAACAATTGTTTGTCCAGGTATCATAGCTGTACTTGTCTTACCACAACCACTTGGGAAAGCGCCTGTAAAGTAAGTTGTACGACCAGGTTTACCATGAGTGCCCATCAAGAACATATGTTCTGCAAGCCAATCTTCATTGTTAGCCTTTTGAATAGCCAATCTGAATGCAAGTTTTTTCAAACCAACGCTGTTTCCAGCATATTGGTTATTAACTGTATAAACTCTATTTTCATCAAGGTCTATATATATACGACGTTTGTCAGTATTAACTGTTTTACCATCTTTCAATTCTCCAGCAGAATGCAAGAAGAAGAAAAATTTGTTATCATTTGAATTTCTCTTAAATTCTTCGTAACCAGCTCTGTACAAAATTTGTTCACTATGTGTTACATAAGCAGAATCAGTTATTTGCATAGCTCTAATTGAGAATTTTGAACTTGTAGGTCCTAAACAGAAGAAACTTACTACCATTTCTTTTCCTTCCATAATACCTTTCATAATTTCACGAACTTCTTTTGTTCCTTCATCATGATCCATTGCATTAACTGGCATACCCCAATCAAGTTTTTTGCTAAGTAAATATCTAGTATTTCCTTTATCACGAGCTTGGTCATTAATACCATCATAGTGATAAGTATGTCCTTTCATGTCTAACTTAGTTTCTTCACCGTTTTTGATAGCTAAGCTACGAACATAAGCTATATCTTCAGCAGAATCTGTAAGCACTGTTACTTTAGCAGGTTTACATAGAGCAATTGCCTCATCCAAATATGCTTGTACTTGAGGATTTTTCAAAGCTTCTATTTTCTTTCTGTCTACATCATTAAAAATCATTTTCCAGTTCTCCTTAAATTATTTATATTACAATATTAAAAAAAATATCTAACGTCCGCCATAATAATATTGTTACATATATTATAAACTATTTATAAAAAAAAGCAAATAAAAAACGCATTTTTTAGAAATTTTTAGAAATTTACAAAAAAAATATCTAATTATATACTTTTAATATTAAATTGCTTCAATTAAGAATTTTTATGCTTATTTATATTGCAAAATTATTATTTATTCCAAGTCGTAATATTAACAATTTTAGCATAAGATTGGATAATCTTTACTACTTTCAAACTTACATTTGTATCATTATAATCATTTGGCATAGCATATGGTTCTTTATTATCTTTCATAGCAACTGCCATTTCCATAGCTTGACAAATATCTTTAGTTGTTATTCCCCCAATAACTATACTACCTTTATCCAATACTTCAGGTCTTTCGGTACTTGTTCTTATAAGTACAGCTGGGAAATCTAATAATGCTGATTCTTCACTTAAAGTACCGCTATCGCTAAGTACACAGTAAGAATTTTTTTGTAATTTATTGTAATCGAAAAATCCGAATGGTTTCAAATTTGAAACTAGTGGATGGAATTTGAAATTACGCTTTTCTATAAACTTTTTGCTTCTTGGATGAGTAGAATAAATAACAGGCATATTATAGCTTTCAGCAATATTATTAATTGCCGTCATCAAACTCATAAAATGTTCTTCATTGTCAATATTTTCTTCTCTATGACTTGACAATAAAATATATTTATTAGGTTTTAAATCTAATTGTTTTAACACGTCACTATTCTCTATCTTATCTTTATAGGTATCAAGAACTTCTTTCATAGGTGAACCTGTCACAAACATAGATTTTCCATCTATTCCTTCACTTAATAGATATCTTCTACTATGTTCGGTATATGGCATATTTATATCACTAATAGAATCTACAATTCTACGATTTATCATTTCTGATACATTCCAATCCCAACATCTATTACCTGCTTCCATATGGAATATTGGCACTTTCAATCTTTTAGCACTCACTGCCGCTAAAGCACTATTTGTATCGCCCAAAATAAGTACTGCATCAGGTTTTTCTTTTTCTATAATATCATAGGATTTTGCAATAATATTGCCCATTGTTTCGCCCAATGAATTACCAACAGTATCAAGATAATAATCTGGCTTTCTAAGTTCCAAATTTTCAAAAAAAACTTGATTTAATGTATAGTCCCAATTTTGTCCTGTATGAACTAGTATATGGTTAAAGTAGCGGTCACAAGCCTTTATACAAGCACTAAGTCTTATAATTTCTGGTCTTGTCCCTAATATTGTCATTACTTTTAATTTTTCCATAAATTTTTTCTCCTATAATTATATTTTATTGCACTAGTTTTTTTATGCCAGGTATTTTGTTTAATACAAAAGTTATCATTAATCCAACTACAAACACCGTAAATATCAAAAATAAACAGCTTGAAAAATAATCTTTTATTGGGAATAATATACCCAACAAAGAAATCAACATTATGTGTATTAGATAAAGTCCAAAAGTCATTTTGCCCAAATTTGTTATCAAATAAAAATATTTTTCTTTTATTCTTAACCCTATTTCTTTTAATAATATAAACAAACCAATAGCATACATATATACCCAAATAGATGTTTGTGAATACATTGTTGAAGAATACACTTTTGCTATATCCAATTCTAAATATTGCATAAAATACATTAATCCAAATCCAATTAATCCAATAAATATCAAAATTACTTTTTTGTTTTTTGATGGTTCAAAATTTTTAATGTACCAACCTAAAATAAAATATGATAAATAGCCCATTACAAATTCTAAATGGAAATTATTAATAAAAGCTGCAACATTAGAAACATCAACTTTTCCTATATTTTTTAATATATTAACAATTGTGGGTATAAAAATTGCTGCTATAAAAGAAATAATCAAAAAATATTTTATTTGCATTTTATTTTCTTTTTTTACCCAAAGACGCAATATTGGCAATAATAAATAAAAGCCAATTAACATAAGAAGATACCAATATGCTGTTTTATTTGACAATAATACATAGAAGAATTCATCAACCATTGCTTTAGTACTAGCTACATCATTTTGCAAAGCCAAAAGAATTACTCTATAAATTCCATTTATTATTGACCAAACTAGGTATATAGAAACCATTCTAGGTATATATCTTTTAAATATTTTCTCATTAGTAATATTTTTACTTTCATCAAGTAAAAGCATTCCAGTTAACATAGCAAACATTGGTACAGCAGGTCTAGTTATACTAAGTAAAAAATTGCATAACCAAAAACTTTTATCATTTGCAGCAGGTACCCACCCGCATGTATGATTTACTATTACCAAAAACATTGCTACAATCCTAATAAAATCAATATACACCTTTCTATTATTCTTTAAACAAATATTATTATTATTTAAAGAAATATCCATAAATTCCCCTCCTATACTTCTAAAAAATATGTGTCAGGTTTATTAGGATCAAAAATTTCATTACACCACATTACGGTAACCATATTTTCTTCGCCTAAATTTTCTATATTATGAGTATAACCAACCGGTATATCCACTACTTCCAATTTTTCTCCCGACAAGAAATATTCTATTATCTTATCGCTATCTATCTTACGAAATCTTATTACACCTTTGCCACTAACTACCAAAAACTTTTCGTTTTTTGTATGGTGCCAATGTTGCCCCTTAATGATATGAGGTTTAGATACATTAATACTTACTTGACCATTATTAATAGTGTGCATAAATTCAGTAAAACTGCCTCTATCATCACAATGTGAATTTAATTTATAACTAAATTCATCTTCTGGTAAATAGCTAAGAAAAGTTGAATATAATTTTTTTATAAAACTGTCTGACATATCAGGTATATTCAAGTTTTTACGACTTTCTACAAAACTGTATAAACTATCCACGATATGCCCCAAACTAGCCGTGTGTTCTATATCAACACAACAAAAACCATCAATTATAGTTACATCATCATTTATTGCATTAATAAAATTACGCATAACATCATCAATATAGACTAAAGTCAATTCATAATTTCTATCATTTACTTTAATTTCTAGACCTTTTGCTATATTATTACAAAAAGTGGCTACTGCACTATTATAATTGGGACGACACCATTTTCCGAAAACATTAGGCAAACGGAAAATGTAAGTTTTTACATCATTTTCGATACCATACTCACGAATGTAATTCTCGCCGGCTAATTTACTCTTGCCATAATCATTATCTAATTTAGCTTGAATAGAACTACTCATTAATATAGGTGCCTTATTATTATACTTTTTCAAATTAGTTAGAAGTTTTGTAGTAAATCCAAAATTACCTTCCATAAATTCACTTACTTCTTGAGGTCTGTTTACCCCTGCAAGATGAATTACAAATTCGCAATTTTTGCAAAAACTATCCAATTGCTCTTCTGTTGTATCAATATCGCAAAGTAGCAATTCTACATCAGTTATAAATGGATATAATTTAGTTTTGCCTTCCTTTATATTATTAAGTTCCGCAACCAAATTTTTACCAACAAATCCTTTAGCTCCTGTGACAAGTATTTTCATTTTACTTCTCCCACTTAGCTAATTCTTCTTGGATATATTCCAAACTTAATAATTTTTCTTTTACTTGTTCTATATTAAGTAATTGAGTATTGTTACTATTAAATTCGGATAATTTAGCTCTTTCTTTTTCGCCTTCTTTGAAAAATTTATCATAATTAAGATCTCTCTTGTCACAAGGTACTCTATAAAAATCGCCCATATCTAACGCTTGAGCACATTCTTCATTAGTAAGCAAAGTTTCGTACATTTTTTCACCATGTCTAATACCAATTACTTTAATTTCTTCACTATCACCTTTAACAAAAAGCTCTTTAACCGCCTGACATAAAACTTCAATTGTACAAGCTGGTGCTTTTTGGACTAAAATATCTCCGCTTACACCGTTTTTGAAAGCAAAAATTACCAAATCAACAGCTTCATCTAAGCTCATAATAAATCTAGTCATTTTAGGCTCGGTAACCGTAAGAGGATAACCGTTTCTTATTTGGTCTATAAATAGAGGAATAACGCTACCTCTACTGCACATTACATTGCCATATCTAGTACAACAAATAGTTGTTTTTTCAGGAGATACTGTACGGGATTTTGCTACAATAACTTTTTCCATCATTGCTTTAGATGTACCCATCGCATTAACAGGATAAGCAGCCTTGTCCGTTGATAAACAAATAATTCTCTTAACGCCTTCTTCTATCGCTGCGGTTAGCACATTATCAGTACCAAGTATATTTGTGTTAACAGCTTCTATTGGGAAAAATTCACAACTAGGAACTTGTTTTAATGCCGCTGCGTGGAAAATATAATCCACTCCATACATTGCATTTTTTACACTTCTTAAATTTCTAACATCACCAATAAAAAACTTTATTTTATTAGAAAATTCTGGGAACTTTAATTGATAAAAGTGACGCATGTCATCTTGTTTCTTTTCATCACGACTAAAAATCCTTATTTCGCCTATGTCTGTTGCTAAAAATCTATTTAATACTGCGTTACCAAAACTACCTGTACCGCCAGTTATCATTAATGTTTTACCTTTAAAAATACTCATTTTGTCTCCTTTTATTTTCTTTTAATCTAAATAATAGATTATTTTATTTGTGTATTACATACGCATATATACTTATGCTTAATTATTTATTATACTATTTGTAGACAGATAAATCAACCACTATTTGTTATCATCATCATCTGTGTCATCTGATTTATTCTCTTCTTTGTCAATTTTTTCTTCTCTACTTTCTTTATTTGTATTTTTATTACCGAACAACTTTGTTTTTATTTTATTCAAAATAATGTTAGCATCAACACCCATAAATAAAGTTGATTCTATTACATATCTAGTATTTTTCCTTGTCTTTTTAAATAATGTCGGCATAATAAAATTAGTAAGACATTGCGTTAGCAAGGTCGCTATAGCCGCACCATTTATTCCCCAAATAGGTATTAACAAATAATTTACTAAGATATTCATACTTGCCCCTACAGAAGTAAAAATTAGCTCGTATTTTTGCAAACCTTCGCAAAGTAACCATATATTTTTAATAGCACCTATATATGCAAACGCACAGTACCAAACTGCAATTATTAGCGGTCCATTTGCTCCTGCATATTGTGCTCCATATAATATCATTATAATATATTTAGAAAATATAGTAACGAAAGTAGCATATAAAATACTTGACCATATGATGCCAGTATAAGTCTGCTTTAACCTTTTAACATATAACGCTTCATTATTTTGTTTATTACTCATAATTATCGGACTTACCGAGGCTATTACAGATGCCGGTACAAAGCTCCATAAACCACAAATGACAATAGCTACTGAATATAGACCTACTTGTTTTGTCCCTAGCATTTGCCCAATCATTACTTTATCTACTTGAGCATAAATAGTTGCCATTACAGCGGCAATCATAAAATGATATCCTTGTTTCAACATGTATCGTCCATACTTAAATGAAAATTCTAATTTTTTGCCGTGATTTGCGAAATAAGATATAAATAGGAAAATACCAACAAGTAACGCATCTAACGTTGCTGAAAAAGCAAACCATTCAATACTTTTATCTAAAACTAAAATAATTACTTTATAAACAGCAGCTGTAGTATATGCTATCATACTTAGTAAAGTCGTTACTTTCGATCTTAATTGCGATTGATACCAATAATCGATTGTATCAAATATAGAAAACAAAAGTGCCATTGATTGTAAAATAGCTACTGTAAATATTACTTTATCATTTGGTTTTAATAAATAAAGAATAAAGACTACCGCAAACATTGAAATGCAACTTGAAACCAATCGCATTATTAGGGCTGTCCCAATTATTTTTCCTTCATTTCCTTTATCTTTATCTTTAACCAGCTCATTTACTATAATACCATTAAGTCCAAGAGAACTAACAGCGGTAAATAAAGCCACATAAGAGGCAACATAATTTATAACCCCATAACCAGAAGGTCCAAGATATCGAGCTGTAAAAATACCAACTAAAAAAGTAACTAGCATATGGAACACTTTGCTAACTACCATCCAACTCATATTTTTAAAAAATTTCTTTTTCAATTTAGTACCTCTTAGTTCTTAATATTATATTACTCATATATTTTTATTACCTTTTCCCCTATTTCTATTGCCAAAAGAAAGCATAGTTGCCCACTTGCAAATAATTTGTAAGCAAACCTGGTATTAATAAAAAGCAAACACCAAATATTGCATATAATAGACTTGTTAATTGATTAATACTTCTATCTTCAATCGCACCCTTATTTACACTATTAGGCACTATTATCATAAGATAAATTGAAAAATAGAAAGTGATTCTTCCAGTAATAGAACTTATATTCCCGAATAATTGGCATAAGACAGCGACTAAGAACACATTCATAAAGAAATCAACTTCATTTTTGTTTCCATCTCTATTGGCAAAGAAATATAGGAAATAAGTTAGAGCAAAGAATATACTCAATAGCCCAAGTCCATCACCTTTTTCCAAATATCCTAAATATGCCGGCATGAATGTTGATAATATTGCACTTGCAATTTGTTTTGCAAATAAAAAAATAATAAACATAATAATTAGAAATACCGGTAAATCTTTTTTGCAAATTCTAAAATTTCTTACTAAAAATATTACACCAAATACAATTGCCGATTTATGAAATAGGAATGCAATAAATACCCAAATAAAAAATCTTATATATTTTTTTCGATATATTCTATCAAAAGCCACTATAGTAAAAGCAATTGCCATAATTTGTCTAAGTGCAGAAAAAGAGAATATGTACAAACCAATACCCATATATATAAGATATGACAATAAAGGATTATCTGAATACTTATATATAAACCAAGCTATTATTACATTTACAATTATTGCAATAGAACATAAATATAATTGCCAATTATTAAAGCAAATTATACTCATAATTTTATTAAAAATAACAAAACCGGTTTCATAATAGCCTTTTTTTATAAAAGCGACTAATTCAACCAAATTCATTTTTGAAATTGGCACAAACATCAATTTATTATAATTAACTAAATCTATGCCTACTGTCATACCTCTCATACACTGAATAGCTACTATTCCAGCACAAGAAAAAATTACCGCCAATTTTTTTGATTGTTTGGTTTTGTACCCAATAATTGTATTAACAGCTATTAAATATATAATTAATATTATGTGTATAAATTCCATACTATAAAATTTTTCCTCTTAATTTTTTCCTATATCGTTATTAATGATTTTTAACAACTTATTTTGATTTTCTATAACATTATGGTTTTTATTAGCCATAATGATTGCTTTATCTGCCATATCTATTCTTAATTTTTCATTACTAATAACAATTTGTAATTTTTCAAGCAATTCTTCCTTATTGGTAGCAACAAATGCACATTCATTATTTATAAGATACTGCATTGATGCTACATCTTTCGGACCATAAGCAAACAAACACCTATTTGAAGATAAACTATCGGCTATTTTGGTTGAAAATGAATACCTTACACCTTCTCTTTGTTTTTCACCAAAATCTTCCACATGCAATAATATGTCACTATTTTCCATAACTTCTTTTACTTGTTCATAATTTATCGAGCCTTTATAATTTAGCCCGTCAACATTAAGAATATTATTAAGTATCCAACTTCTATTTTCACCAGTATATACATTAAATTCGATTTCAAGATTATTATATACTATTGTTTTGGCAATATCAATTAAAGACTTATACCTATCCCAACTAATATTCCCTAAAAATGACATAACTATTTTATCTTCGCCTTTTTGTTTAGGTAAAAAGGGGACAATACTTGATGTCGTATATATCACATTGCCTTTTTTATGAAAAACTTCGCTATATTTTTCTTCCATATAATCATTAAGTGCTACAAATTCAGACTTTTTCATAAGTTTATTAGTAACATTTCTATATGATTTTTTATTATAACAATCCAAAAGGGAAGTAGATTTAGAAAAACTATTTACATAAAAATCATCAACCCAATAAGTAATAATTGGTATACTATATTTTTTTGCTATTTTTAGCACTATTTTCTCACTAAAAACATAATTAGAACCATAAAAGAAAATTGCATCAGGCTTAAAATCTTCTAGCCATTTTTTTAAGTTTTTTGACCACCAACTATTAAATGACCATAATAAATTTCGTGCAAATTTTGATATAGGTGATCTTTTGCTTCCATTTTGCAAAATTTGATTTTGTTTATTTCCAATTTCAATTTTACTGTCAAGATTTACTTTTCCACCGGCTTTTCCCAATTTTTTAATTGAGTTTAGCACATCAAAATCACTTATTCTATAAAAATTGTCACAAATTTCAGTTTGTGGGTCTTCTTTGTAAAAATAAAGCTGTGCAATATTTTCTTTATCCAATTTTGAAATAACTCAGCAATGGTACGACCGTTATTTGTATCCGAACGCATAGCATTATGACTTATTATAAGTACTTTTGGCTTTTTTTTCTCTTGCACAGTTTACCCCTTTATTTATTAATTCTCTTTTTTCCTAAAAACGTTACAAATACCCTTATCTTAATCATTTTATAATTTTAATTCTTTTACACAATGACTTATTCTGTCTGCACCTTCAGGTATTTTCATATAATCGCCATAACAATATTTTAGAAATTCATCATATTCTTCTAAGCCGAAAAATTGAGTATCTTCAAAATCATACAATTTAACATTTTCATAATAATTTACTTTCATTATTCTTTGGTCTAATGCCGTTCTATAATAATTACTCGGTACATTCTTTGAAAAAACTTTTTTTGCATTGTTTACCCAAAATTTTATAGTGAAAATATTTGCAAAAAATCCTATAAATCTGCGTTGATTATAGTTTTTTTTCACTTCCTTAAATTCTTTACCTTTTTCTACAATAGCATTATCTACATATTTATAATTACTACTAAAAGAAGCTAACCAATTATATATTCTGTATTTTCTATTTTGCTTCTTATCTATTTTACTATTACTATTTACATAATCTAAAAGAAAAATATCTACAAATACCCCCGAAGGAACTGGACATTTTTCCCCAGTATATAAATGTAAAACTGTTGTTCCTTTCATTTCTACTTTAGGTATATCTCTTGGATAATCTTTATATTTTTCGTTACAAACCATATGAATATCTTTTTGCTTATTTATTATATCCAATAATTTTTTATAATTTTCCCGTGTCATAGCAATATCAATATCATCATCCCAAGGGATAAATCCTTTATGCCTTACTGCCCCTAAAAAAGTACCAAATACTAGTGTATATTTAATATCATTTTCTATACAAATTTTGTGTACAATTTTCATAAGTTCTAAAGTTTTAGCTTGTACTTTTTTAATACCATTATCATCAAGTCTATATTCTGTAAAATATTTTGATTCAATTTGATCACTATTTAACATCTTTTATTTCCTCCAATAAATTCGCAATTTTTTCATAAGTAATATTTCTATCAAAAGCAACTTCCGCCCATTTCCTATTATTATCACCCATAATTTTGCGTTTTTTACTATCTTGCATAATTTCTATAGCTTTTACAATTGTATTTATGTCACTGTTTTCACAATTAATTCCAATATTGCGTTCGTCAACTTCGTTCCTATATTCTTCACATTTTTGGGTATTGATAACTGGCAAACCTGCCATAGCATAATCACCAACTTTATTAATAATACTTTGTGCAGCATTATCTTTTATTGGGTTAACTGCCACATCATAAGCGACCAATTTGGTTACCATTTCTTCATAAGGTAAATATCCTAAAAATTCGCAATCAATATTATTTTCCACTGCCAAATTTTCAAAAGATTGCTTACATGGTCCGTCACCTAACACAACAAGTTTTATATTCTTATTGCCATTTTCATATAATTTTGCGATTGCTAATATGATTTTATCAAGTGTATAAGAACCGCCTAAAGTACCTATATAAACTAAAGTTAGTCTTTCATTTTCATTTTTAATAATACTATTAGCTATTTTATCAAACTTTTCTTTATCAGTACCTAAATAAGTTACTAAGCCATTTTTGCATTTTTTATTAACGGCTAAGCCTCTTACTAAATATGTTTTACTTACTGCAATAATCTTATCTGCTTGACGAAAAATTTTATTTGCTTGCAATGTAAATGGCAAATAAATTAAATTACCTATTATTGGTGGATTAAATACCATTTTGAAAGCTTCTGGCCATAAATCTTGTATGTCCACAACGAATTTAACTTTATTTTTTTTGCAATATTTAGCTAACAAAACTCCTACACTAAGTGAAGGCACCGCTAGATATACTAAATCAGGTTTTTTCCTATTATCCATATATTTTTTTACATTTTTACCAAATTGATTATGGCTTATAAATCTTTTTATACAAATATTTTTTGGATATCCACTTTCATAACAATGTGTCCATTTTATATCGTTTTCAGTATAATTCTGTTTTTCTTTTTGCAATTTGGGCATATGGGCAAAAGTGGAAGTAATAATTTCCACTTGGTGATTTTGTTTTAATTTATTCGCAATAGATACAAAACGACTGTTTGCACCATTTTCTTCTTCAAAATTTGCCACTATAATTATATCCATAATACCCCTTATCCTCTATACAAAGGAAAAAATGAAGAATTTTCATCAAAATCTTTCTTTCCCTTTCTTATATTTACTAATTTGTTATAAATATTTACATCAAATATTTTTTTCCCTATACTAAATTGATGGTCACCATTTTTGTTGAAGCTTTTCTTGAATTTGTATAATCCGCTATTACTATTCGAGCCTACTCCGCCACCTAAGTGTAATTTTTGTTTTTTACCTACATAATCACAAGCGACAGTATAAAGTAATAAATTCATTGGTGCTAGATTCATATATTCTCTTATTGCCCCCGACAAATGATAATGAACATAATTTTTACCCCACATAATTATGGACGCCCCAATAACCTTACCATCCAATTCTGCATAATACATAGTAGAGCAATCGTTCATTCCTTCTCTTATTGAATCATAAAATTCCTTTTCAAAATAATAATATGCTTCTGCAATATCCCTTTCCATCGTTGCATTGTATATTTCTATAAATTTATCATATATTTGCGCCGAATTATCTTTTTTTATTACCACACCTGCGTTTATTGCTTTTCTTATTACATTGCGGTATTTACTTTTTATATTTTCATTAATTTTTTCTTCACTATCTAAATCAATAGCAACCGTTTGCCCTAAATCTATTACTTTATAAATATCATTTACCTTTTGTGCATTTTCAAGTAATGGATGGAATCTAACAAACTCTGATATTATATTATTTTCTTGACACAACTTTGTATATTCTACATCTAAATGCTTAATTTCTTCTTTAGCAATATTGCCCTGAATAAGCCAACCGCCATATCCATAAGGTGTAATTATATCATAATATTTATTTTCTCTATCTAATTCAATAACTCTTTTCATAACAACATTAATTGCCATTACATTTTCTGTATGGTAATAAAAAAGCATAGGCTGTCCATCACCGTGCAAAACAAATGGTTGTAAATATTCAAATGTATAATAAATATCCACATTATCAAATTTTTGAATAATTTCATCCCACGATATTTTATCTTTAATTATTTCTATCATCTGATTTTATCCTCTATATGCAGGGAAATATCCACTCCCGACCGATTTATTAAGTTTTTTTACTAATTTATTATAAATAATATCATTATCTATTTTTTTTCCTACAAAAAAAGGTAAAATACCATCTCTAGCAAAACTTTCTTTAAAATGGTAAAGTCCTTTTTCATCATTTGCTACTCCACCTAAATGGAATTCTTCTATTCCCTTTTCAAATGCCCATTTTGATACTTCATATAAAACTAAATGGTTCCCACAATAATTTGAATAATCCTTATTGTTACCTGACAAATGATAGTGAATATATTTATCATTATACAAAAATAAAGATGCCGAGATAGGTATATCTTCATAAAAAGCAACCGCCGTAACGATATTGCCTTGCATCATTTCAATTGTATTTTGTATATAATCTTTTTGAAATTTGTAATAATCAGAAACATCATTTTTTTGCAACATTTTACAATATAAATCATAAAATTCTTCTAATTTTTCAATTCCAAAATATAATTTAACTTCCACTCCTGACTTTATTGCTTTACGAATTTGATTTCGACATTTGCTTGAATATATTTTTTCAAAATAATCTTCATTTTTAAGGTCAATGAAAAATGTTATATTATTGTCTTGTAAAGAATACAAATTTTTAAAATCTTGAGCATTTTTTAGCCAAGGGGAAAATCTAATATATTCTGCTATAATTTTGTTTTGTTCACAGTATAATTTAAATTTTTCTTCATAATCAGTTAGTAATTTTAATTTATCACCATTACATTTAGTTATGCAAGGTCCATTAAATCCATAGGGTGTTATTAAATCATAATACAAATTATCATCTATATCCGTTGGTGTTTTTCTCTTGACAAAAGGATAAACAATTTGTCCTAAATCAGTATCATAGATAAATTCATCATAGATACCTTTTTCTAATTTTTCATTTAACTTTCCCCAATTAGGCAAGTAGTAAACATCAGGATATATCAATAGTTATACTCCTTCAGCACTTCAAAAATTCTTATCATATTATCTCTATTGTATCTTTGGTCAATAGGAAAACATAATATTTCATTATATATTTGCTTATTATCTCTAAATTTTTGGTCAGCAACTTGTTTACATTCTGGCCAAATAATTGGTGGATAAATATTATTCTTACATAAATGCTCGATTAGTTTTTCTCTATCCTTACAATAAATAGGGAAATAAAGTGGCACTTCATTTTTATTTAATTGTCCTAATATCGGTGTTATCATTCCGAATTCATCACTCATAAGATAAAGGTCAAGATAATTTTGCTTACGCATTTTAGCTATAAAATTCATATCTAGCGTATCTAAAATTTCTTTTGCTTTACTAGATATTACTTGCAACTTTTTATTTTCAATAATTTCGTTAGCATCAATAAGTAATTTTCTATATTCTGTTTTGATATTTTTATAAAGTGCATTCTCAAAATATGTATGTTGTAATGTAGCAATATCCGTATATATATTTGATATTTCATTGTCACTAGAATCTAATAATATTTCTTCATTACAAGCAATTATCGCACCTTCACCTACTCCACACCATTTGCGGATACTACCTACATAAAAATCTGCATTAACAAATTTTTGATTATTAAATAAGCATTGCGTAATGTCTTCTACTATAATTAAATTTTTATTTTTTTTGAGTTTCTTCTTGATTTTATCTAAATTATATTTACCAAAATAACTTTGCAAAAAAACAATGCACTTTTCTTTTTGGTTAGATACTTTTTTAATTAAATTATTAAAATTTATTAAATCTTTATTTACTCCATAATATTCTATATCTATATTACGATTTGCAAATGGTTCTATTACTGATTCGCAAGTATATACTGGTATAAATGCTTTAGATACTTTTGTTATTTCAATAATTTTACCTATCGCATTCCTTCCATTATTACAAAAATATTGATTTTTTTTATCTGTGTTTATATGAAAGCCATCGCCTTTTACTTCATTATCAAATATAAAATTAGAACCTATTTCTATTTTATTTGTTCCATTCTCTTCAATAAAAACATCGAATAACGATTTAACATTATTATTCGTTTCTACAATCGCTATATCTGATTTTTTAATCACCTTCATAACTGTTCTTATAATAATTTTAATATCATTAATTACTGACAAATTATTTATGTAATCTATATCATAAACAAATCTTTCATTCCACGGAGTTAGATTCCTGCCATTAATTTGTGCAAGTCCTGTAAGTCCGGGTCTGACTTTATGTCTTTTCTTTTGTTCATTTGTATAGAAAGGTACATATTGTACAGGTAAAGGTCTAGGTCCAACTATTGACATATCACCAATAAAAATATTAATTAATTCGGGTAATTCATCTATAGATAAATCACGAATTAGATTCCCGAATTTAGTAATCCTTTGGGTATCTGGCAATAAATTGCCATTTTTATCTTTTTTATTAGTCATTGTGCGGAATTTAAGCAATTCAAATATCTTACCACTTTTACCAATTCTTTTCTGTATGAAAAACGGATTACCACTCATTTTTATAGCAATTAACGAAGTAAAAAAGATAAAAAATGGTAGCAAAAATAATATAGCCAACCCGCTTAAAAAAATATCGAAACATCTTTTTATAAGTAAAGTTGGTTTTGCTGGGCTATCTTGCTTTATTGATTGATTAGCCACATAACACCTCATTTATTTTTGTTTGCTATATACTATTTTATTAATTAAATCAGCTATAAAAAGTATTTGTTCCTTTGTCATCTTTGTATCACTAGGCAAACATAAACTTCTATTAAATAAGTCCTCACTTATGCTTCCTTCTTCAAGTGATGAAAAGAAATCATATCCTTGAAAAACTGGTTGCAAATGCATAGGTTTCCATGCTGGTCTACTCTCTATATTATATTTTTGTAATTCATTTAGAATATCCATAAAATTACATTTACAATCTCTATTTAATGTAATTGCACTTAACCAATGATTAGGTTCTGAGTCTTTGGTATCAGGAATAAGGTCAATATAAGGATTATCCTTAAAACATTCCTTATATGTGTTATATATTGCTTTCTTTTGCTCTACTCTTTCTTTTAAACAGAACATTTGTCCTCTGCCGATACCCGCACTAATATTTGACATACGGTAATTATAGCCTATCTCTTTATGCTCGTACCAAGGAAATGGTTCTCTAGATTGTGTTGCCCAAAATAACAATTTATCTTTAATTTTTTTCTCACTAACAAGTACCATACCGCCACCTGAAGAGGTGATTATTTTGTTCCCATTAAAACTTAACACACTGATGTCACCAAAATTACCAGTTTGTTTTCCCTTATAGGTAGCACCCAAACTTTCAGCAGCATCTTCAAGAACTGGCGTATTATGTTCTTTAGCTATAGCAAGTAAAGTATCATAATCAGCTGGATTGCCATATAAATTCACGATAATTATTGCAGCTGGATTAGGATATTTCTCATAAGCTTTTCTTAATGCCACAGCGCCCATATTATATGTTTCATAATCACAATCAATAAATACAGGTGTTGCTTTACAATAATCTATTGCATTACAACTTCCACTAAAAGTAAAAGAAGAACAAAAAACAACATCATCTTTTTTTACACCTAAATACTTCAAACCTAAGTGAATAGCCGCGCTACCACTAGATAAAGCAAGTGCGTAAGGACGATTTACATACTTTACCATTGCATTTTCAAATTCGTTAACATTTTCTCCAAGTGGAGCTATCCAATTTTTCTTAAATGCATCTACAATATATTTCATTTCTTTTCCACACATATGTGGAGAACTTAAATAAATTCTATCATTCATAAATTTTTTCCTTCTTTATTTTTATTTTGCCCTTTTTATAGAAATAAGGCTCTATATTATTAGTAAATAATATTATACCTTTATAGATTTTTTTTGTCAAGAAAAGTTAAGTTCTAAATACTAAAGTAAAAAGTGTATAGATATTAAAAAATACTTTTAAATTTGTACAAATAATAGCAAAAAAGGAAGCTAATTTGCTTCCTTTTTTACTAACTTATGAAGATTTTTTTTATCTGTTGCGACCGCGTCCTGCATAACTACGACCACAGCCTCTACAGCTACGTCCAAAGCCACCGCCTTGACCAAAGCCAACGCCATTATTGGTACTATTATTAGCACCAAAACCAGTTGCTCCATTGTTTGCTCCAAAACCTAATCCCATTCCTCTGCCATAACCCGTATTTAAGTTATTGTTTGCATTGGTATTATCGTTTTGCACTGTACAGTTTCTTCTACATACTCCTCCAATTGGACCTGTACCATTTGGACCTGTTCCATCTAATCTTGGCATATTATACCTCCTTTATGCTTAATTTATTTAGTTCGTTTTTAACATATGTTATTTACTACAACATCATACTAACATTGTTTTTAGCATATGTCAATAATTATTACCAATTATTTTATTTTTTTTCAATTTATTTTAAAATTTATTTTTGTTTTTTGGAAATAGCCTTTGATAAATGCTTATTTTTAAATATTTTTTTATTGTCAATAATATATTATATGCTTCCATTGACAATTTTGGATTTAAAATGTTATAATTTTAATAATTTATTATGGAGCTTATTTTGATGAAAAACTTATTATTGGATATACCATGGACAGGAAAAGTAGAAGCTATCGCTTTTGAAGTAGGGGGTTTAACCGTGCAATGGTACGGAATAATTATTACCTTATCAATGCTTCTTGGGCTTGCTTTAGCTGTTAAACTAACAAAACGAATTAACCTAACTAGTGATGATTTGATTTCATTATTTTTATGGGCAATTCCTCTCGCTATCATTGGGGCAAGATTAGGACATGTCATATCAAGATATCAAACATATTTTACATCACCCTATGATTGGAATGCATTTGTAGATACGATAGCTATTTGGAATGGTGGTCTTACTATTATGTGGGGTGTTCCGGCAGGAGTACTTGGCGGATTTATTTGGTCAAAAGTTCACAAAAAAAATTATTTGCAAGCTGTTGATATAATTTTACCTGTAGTCCTAATTTGTCAAGCACTTGGGCGTTGGGGCAACTTTTTTAATCAAGAATTATATGGACAATTAATTACTAATCCTAATTTACAATGGTTCCCTATGGCAGTTTTCATTGCTAACAAAGGTGCTTGGTATCAAGCTACTTTCTTCTATGAATCCATTCTTGATATGATAGGATTTTTTGCATTATGCTATGTATCATCACATTTTGCGATTAAAGGCAAAGGGATATTTGGATATGCTTTTTGGTATTGTATGGTGCGAGGTTCGTTAGAATTTATTCGTGATGACGGAAGTACGAATGCTTTCGATAACGGCGTTAACTCAGTAATGATTTATTGTTATGTAATTGCTGGAATTGCTCTAATAGGATTTATTCTAAGCATAATATACAACAAAAAGAAAGGCAACAAAATATTTTATAAACACGGTATTCCTCCGCTACCGCCTATTAATCCACAGAAAATTATGCCGGTTACTAATATAAAATAATCTAAAAATTATATTATAAAACTACAAGCATCTATTCGTAAAAATAGATGCTTTTTTATTGTTTTTTATTCTTTAAGTTAGCCATTTTACTCTTGAAAAAAAATAATATTGACTAAAATTTATAATTATGTTATAGTTAATTAAAAGTTTTAATTAATCATTTATTAAAGGAGATTATAAGAAAAATGAAAATAGTAATTGGATCAGACAAATCAGGATTTACACTAAAAGAAGCTGTAAAAAATTATTTAGATTCTCAAGGAATTGAATACGATGATTTAGGTACTCAAAAATTTGAAGAACCTGTACCTTATTATATAGTAGCAAGCAAAGTTGCCCCTAAAATAGCAGATGGCACATACAAAAAAGGTGTTCTTATTTGTGGAACAGGAATGGGTATGAGCATAGTAGCTAACAAACATAAAAATGTTTATGGTGCTTGTGTAGAAAGTTTATATGCTGCAAAAATGTGTAGAGCTATTAATAATGCAAATGTATTGTGTATGGGCGGTTGGGTTATTGCACCAGAAATGGGCATAAAAATGGTAGAGGCTTTTCTTAATACCGAATTTTTACAAGATTTAGAAGATTGGCGTCAAACTTTCCTTATAAACGCAGAAAAAGAAGTTAAAAAAATAGAGGAAAATATCTATGATTA
The DNA here is from genome assembly GCA_041670385.1 of Clostridia bacterium. Taxonomy (GTDB): domain Bacteria; phylum Bacillota; class Clostridia; order Christensenellales; family DTU072; genus CAG-1782. The sequence goes on from JBAXZI010000005.1 coordinate 50,379, forward strand.
ATAATTTTTTTTATAACCAACCTGTAAAAATCAGTTTTGGTGCTAATACGGTAGATAATCTTGAAAAAATTATTAAAGCAAATAATTTTGATAAAGGTATTCTTATTTGTGACAAATTATTTGAGAAAAACGGACTTGCTAATAAAATATTAGCTAATACACCTAGTTTGGTAGCAATTTATAGTGATATTACACCAAATCCAATGCTTAGCGAAGTAAAAAAATGTACAAGTCTTATGAAAAGTTATAATGCAAATTTTGCAGTAGCACTAGGCGGAGGTAGTTCTATAGACCTTGCTAAATTTAGTTGTTCGTTCTTTTATGCTGAATTACCTATTGAAGAATATTTTTATAAAAGAAGTGTATTTTCAAATAATCACTTGCCACTTATCGCCATTCCTACAACAGCAGGAACGGGAAGTGAAGTTACTTCAGTAAGTGTTTGCAACGATGACACCACAGGAACAAAAGCACCGCTTAATTGCAACAACTTTTATCCATATATGGCTATTATAGATTCTAGTTTAACGTTAAGTGTACCACCATTTATAACAGCTTGTACAGGACTAGATGCGTTTAGTCACGCAATAGAAGGTTATTGGAGCAAACAAAACCAACCTATTTGTGATATATTCGCAGTAGAAGCTGGCAAACTTATTTTAGAAAATATTTTTAAGGCGTACCAAAATGGGTATGACAAGGAAGCTCGTAATAATTTAAGTATGGGTGCCTTGCTTGCAGGACTAAGTTTTGGATTGCCAAAAACTGCCGCTGTTCACGCTTGTTCTTATCCACTTTCTATTGATTATCATTTGAGTCACGGGGAAGCTTGTGCATTCACATTGGACGGGTTTATTCGTGCTAATACAAATGAAAGACTTACAAGTTATGCAAAAGCACTTGGATATAATTCTACTTACGAGTTAGCCGATAAAATATTAGAACTTAAAAAATTAATGGGATTAAAAATTACCTTGCAAGATGCTAACATAGTAAATGTTGACAAATTAGTAAATGACTGTTTGTCACATCCATTAATGCAAAATAATCCAGTTATTCTTACAAAAGAAGAATTAACTAGTTTATTTATTAATCTAAAATAGAGATAAAATGAAAAAACAATCAGTTACCAACCCAAAAGGGTTACGAAAAAACAATAAATCCAATATTTTATGGCAACTTTATAATGAAGGTAGTTTGTCAAGATTGCAACTAGCTAAAAAATGTAAACTTACCACTCCATCAATTACACAACTAATTCAAGAATTATTTGAAGAAAATGCAGTACTTGAAATGGGTGCTGTACAACGAAATGCGACAGGAAGAAAAGAAGTCCTAATTGATATAAATTATGACCATTTTTTAAGTATTAGTGTAAATATTGAAGCAGACAATACGCATATATCAGTTATTAGTCTTAACAATATAAAAGAAGATATGATAATAAAAACAGCTTCATTAAATTTGCAAAAAAATATTGATGTTTTCGCAGAAAACATAAAAACTTATATAACTAAATATCCACAAGCTATTTCTATATGTATTGGCGTAGTTGGCAAAATAGATTACATAAACGGGGTAGTTGAAAACAGTTATGGCATTTTTCCAAACAATTTTGCACTAAAAACTGCTTTAGAAAATGAAAAACTTGAATTACCTATTTATATAGTAAACAATGTTATTGCTCAAGCATTATCATTAAAGACTAAAAGTAATTCAGATTTTTTATATATAAAACATTCGCCCGGTGTCGGCTGTGCAATAGTTGTAAACGGAGAAATAGTTGGCGGTTATCAAAATAGAGCAGGCGAACTTGGACATACCATTGTACAACCTAATGGTAAACAATGTAAGTGCGGCAAAAAAGGCTGTTTAGAAACATTAGTTTCAGAAGATGCTTTACTTGATGATTATTATCAATCGACAAAAAAAGTGATTGATATACAATCCTTGTACGAATTGTATAAAAAAGATAATAATGTTACAAAAATACTTGATTTCGCTATACAAAAATTAGCACTCGCTACTAGTAATATAGTAGTTGTTATTAATCCAAAGAAAGTTATTGTAACTGGTGGACTTTTCCTTAATAATTCTTTATATAATAGTTTTTTACATTATTTTGAATTGTTAGGCTGTGCCACAAAAATTGAAAGAATAGAAGACAAATTTAGAATAAAAACCGTCGCAGAAGGACGATATATATTAGCAAAAAAATTATTTGAGGTGTAAAAATATGAAACAAAAAATTAAATTAGGCATCGTATGCCTTACTAGAAATACTTTTGACTTTAAAGCTGCCGATGAAATTTATCAAGGTATATTGAATGATTTAGCAAAACTTGAAAATGTAGAATTGGTTGCTATAAAAAAACCTATTATGGATGTCGATGAAGCAATTGATGTAGGAAATACATTTGCTAGCAACTTAGTAGATGGTATGGCTATTATTAGCGGAACTTTTCACTTAGGTCACCTGCTACTAGAAATCAAAAAATATTGTGACAAACCAATGCTTCTTTGGGGCTTGCCAGAGCTTCCTTATAATGGTGGCAAGATTCGACTTAACTCTGTTTGCGGTGTAAATCTAAATGCTTCAAACTTAGTAAAAAGCGGAATTCACGATTTTACTTACATTGTAAACAATAAAATTGATGAAAATTGGGTTAGTGCAATTCGTATGATAAAGGCACTTAAGGATACCCATATTGGCATAGTTGGATACCGAGCACAAGGATTTTTTAATGTTGGCATTGATGAACTTGCACTATATAAAAAATTCGGTGCGATAGTAGACCACTACGAATTAGACAGCTTGTGGCAAACTGAAATTGATAATAGTTACAAAGACTTTTACAAAATTAAAATGGAAAAAGCCTTTAATACAAAATCAATTTCTGAAGAACAAAAAGACAAAGTAACTTCACTTTGTGCAAAGTTGCGTACATTTATGGATACCAAAAATTTGTCCGCACTTGCTATTAGATGTTGGCCAGAATTTGCATCAGGCTACGGAATTGCACCTTGCGCATCTATGTCATTAGTACAATCCGATGATTATTTAATTAGTTGTGAAGGCGACATTGATTGTGCTATTACTATGATTTGCCATAAAGCTATCGGGGCTGAAACACCATTTATGGCGGATTTAAGTCAAGTAAATTTAGAAGCGAATGAGGCGCTTATGTGGCATTGTGGCGTTGCCCCTTGTAATTTAACTGATGGAATTTGTGATTGTACATTAGATAGTTATCACGCTGGAGGCAAAGGTGTTACTGCTGGCTTTGTAATGAAAACCGGAGTAATAAATATGACTAGACTTGATAGTATAAATGGTCATTATAGATTATTTAATCAAAAAGGCAAAGCTGTTCCTATGGAAAAATTACTTACCGGTACTTACGCTAAAGTAGTATTCGATATTCCTATGAAAGAAGTAGTTGATAAAGTAATTTATACAGGTGTTGCACATCACGTATCAATGGTTTATGGCGATTTCTCTAAAGCATTCGAAATATTTGCAAGATTAAAAGATGTTGAAGTACTATAATATGAAAAATAATATTAAAATAAGCAATCCGAATATAAAACTTTACAATCTTAGTGATAATCCTATATCAAGGCTTTATCACAAACTTAATTATGATACAAGTAGTTTTGTAACAGCAAATAAGGCTTTAGAAATCGGCGAAAACAATTGTTATATTGCAGAAGACTCACAGTTTTCTGCAACAGCAATTTGCAAAACTATAGAAAGAGAAGTTTTTGCGGAAGCAACAATTCAGATAGGCTGGTGCTATGGCAAAGGCAATTGCCTTAATGGTATGGAATGGCATAAATCAAGTGAAGTTATTGTGGCTTGTACTGACTTAGTACTCTTTTTAGGCGATTATTTTGATATAGAAAATGACATTTACGCAACAGATAAAGCTATAGCTTTGTATCTAAAAAAAGGAGAAATAGTAGAACTTAGTCCCCTAACTCTTCATCTTGCCCCAATTAATATAGATAATGATTTTAGAGCAATAATAATACTACCTAAAGGCACAAATTCACCATTATTAGGTGGCATAAGCGGTACGCTTCGTGCTAAAAATAAATGGCTTCTTTGTCACAAAGACAACATAAACGGAATAAAAAATGGTGGCAAAATTGGAGTAGTTGGTGACAACCTAACAATAATAAGAGAAATATGAAAAAAGAAAAAGTAATTAGTATAATTTGCATTGCTGCAATGATAATTTCGTGGTCAGCATATTTTGTCACAAGCAAATGGATGGTCGACTATACTGGGTCGGCATTTTTAGCTGGGTTTATTCTACGGTCTTTTGCTTTTATTACACTAACAATTTACATAATTATTAAGAAAGAGTTTTTTCAAGTGTTCAAGATGGGAAAAACCGCACTTATTCTTTTAGTAATTGGCGTGCTTGGATATTTGCTTGATACCTTTGCTAATATAGGATTTCAACATAGTGATGTTAGCACAGGTACTATTTTGTTAAAAACAGATATTTTGATGGCTACTTTTGCTTCAGCGGTTATTTTCAAAGAAAAATTGCATCTAACCGACCATATAGGTACATTAATTATGTTAGGTGGTGTTATTTGTATACTTAATATAGATTTTTCAAATATAAGTCTTAATTGGTATGATTTGTTTTTCTTAGCAAGTGCACTAACAGTAACTACTAATGCATTTGTTATTAAATATACCCAAAAAGAATATAAAGCTAGTTCTAATATGATAGCTTATTACAATAATTTTGTAGTACTACTTTTGTTTTTAATCAGTTCTCTAATTTTAGGTGATTTCAAATTTTTTAATACTAATAAAATAGGTTCTTCATTATTTTGGATTCTTGCCGTAGTCGGCGGAATAGCACAAAGTTTGATTTACATATTCTATTATAGAAACCTAAAAATTTACCCTGTATGGCAAGTAAAACTGTTTTTATTATTTGTTCCTATAGTCAGCAGTATTATTGGGCTTATTGCCTTTGACGAAAAAATTACTCTTTTGAAAATTATTGGCTTGATACTTGTACTATTAGGTGCTGTATTAATACTGTTACGAGATAAAATTAATAAACAATCAAACAACAAAATAGGAGGAGTTAATGTTAGAAATAAATGAGAAAAATGGCAAATTATTATCGATTATGTTCAAAAACCAAATAATATTTGAACACACACCTGAAAAACCATTCATTAAAGCTATAAAACTAGGTTTGAAATTCAGTTGTTCCCACGGTAACTTCAAGGTAAAAACTAGATATAAAGATATTTTATGTTTAGATAAATACACTATTGTTGATAAAACTACTATTGTTTTTTATAATGAAAGCATTGAAGTTAAATTAGTTGCAAAAGAAATAAATGGCGGAATAAAATTTGATATTCTAGCAAGTAGTGATGATTATGCTTATGAATTTAACTTAAAAGGGTTCGATAACGAAGGCATTTTTGGTGGAGGCGAACAATATCGACAACTTAATCAAAAGGGAACAGTTGTCAAAAACTTTGTAAGTGAACATATTGTTGTTCCTCCTATTGTTAGGAAAATACTAGCTGGTTTTTTCCACGCAAAATATAAAGAATGTAAGGCTGAAAAAATAGATACTTATGCACCTATGACTACTTTTGTAAGTTCTAATCTTTATGCTATTCGTTTTGAAGTAAGCACATTTGGAGTGCAAGATTTCACAAACCCTAATATATCTAAATTTATGTACGAAAAGTGTCCAAAATCACTATTTTATGTAAAAGAAGATAGTTATGCACAAATAGGGAAAACACTATGTAGCGATATCCCAAACAACGAATATTTACCCGACTGGGCTTATGATGGAATTATCCTTGGTGTTCAAGGCGGAATACAAAGAGTTAGTAAAATTGCACTTGATTTGATAAATGACGGTGCAAAAATTAATGGAATTTGGTGTCAAGATTGGTCAGGTAAAAAAATCACAGCAACTGGTAGTCAGGTTTATTGGAATTGGGAAGTAGATAACAATGAATATCCAAATTTATTAGAAGAAATAACCAAATTAAATAATAAAGGCGTCCATTTCTTAGGTTATATAAATCCTTATTTAATTATAAATGGTCCTATGTATAATTATTGCAAAGAAAAAGGATATCTAATATTAGATAAAAATAATCAAGTTTATCACGTTAAGTCCACCACATTTTCGGCAGGTATGATGGACCTTACAAATCCTGATATGGTAGAATATCTAAAAGAAACCATAATTAAGAAAAATATGCTTGACTTAGGAA
>JBAXZI010000006.1:0-53426 GCA_041670385.1 Clostridia bacterium
TAATTATGCAGAAAGATTGCTTACCGGTCTTGATGAAATTGATTTTCCGGAAAGAATGAAAACTGAACAAATAAATTGGATAGGAAAAAGCAAAGGTGCTGATGTTACTTTTAGCATAAAAGCTGGGGATAAGGAAAGTTCACTTGTAGTTTATACAACTAGACCTGATACTATTTATGGAGCTACTTTTTTAGTTGTTAGTCCAGAACACCCTATTTTGAACGAATTTGCAAAAGAAATTCAAAATGTTGATGAAATAGAAGACTATCAAAAGAAAGCACTTCTTAAAAAAGAATTTGAAAGAGTGCAATTAAATAAAGATAAAACAGGTATAAAAGTAGACGGAATTTATGCAATAAATCCTATTACTAAAGAAAAATTACCTGTATTTACTGCTGATTATGTAATGATGGATTATGGTACTGGTGCAATTATGGCAGTGCCTGCCCATGATACAAGGGATTATGCTTTTGCTAAAAAATTTGATTTGCCAATAATTGAAGTAATTAGCGGTGGTGATATTTCTAAAGAACCATATATTGCTAAAGATGGCGGTATTATGGTAAATAGTGGCATAGTAAATGGTATGGCTGTAAAAGATGCTATCAAAACTATGATAGAACACATGGAAAAATTGGGAGTAGCTAAAGCTAAAACCGATTATAAAATGAAAGATTGGGCGTTTAATAGACAAAGATATTGGGGTGAACCAATTCCAATAATTAATTGTCCACATTGTGGGCAAGTGCCTGTACCTGAAAAGGATTTGCCACTTGTATTGCCTGACCTTAAAGATTTTTCACCTACTGATGATGCAAGTTCACCTCTATCAAAATGTACAGATTGGGTAAACACAACTTGTCCAATTTGTGGTGCAAAAGCTACTAGAGAAACGGATACGATGCCACAATGGGCAGGTAGTAGCTGGTATTTCTTAAGATATATGAGCCCTAATTGTGAAACAGCTTTAGTCGATAAAGATGCTTATAAATATTGGGGACAAGTAGATTGGTACAACGGTGGTATGGAACACGTAACTCGCCACGTAATATATTCTCGTTTTTGGAATAAATTCCTATTTGATATAGGAGTTGTTACTCACGAAGAACCTTATCTAAAAAGAACCGCTCAAGGATTGATTTTAGGTCAAGATGGCGAAAAAATGAGTAAATCAAGAGGGAATGTAATTAATCCTGATGATGTAATAAATGAATTTGGTGCAGATGTGCTTCGTACATTTATTTTGTTTATTGGTGATTATGAAAAACCAGCCCCTTGGTCAGTTGATGGGACTAAAGGTTGTTATAGATTTCTTAATCGTGTATGGAATTTGATGGATTTGGTCACACTAAATGTAGATACCAGTGATATCAACTTAGCTAAGGTAATAAAAAAGGTAAGTGATGATTTGAATTGTAATAAATTCAACACTGCTATAGCCTCACTTATGACACTTATTAATCAATTATACCAAAGAGGTTCGGTGAGCAAGAAAGAATTAAATACTTTACTTCTATTACTTAATCCGATAGCTCCACATATAACTAGTGAAATGTATTTTATGTTAAATGATGGTGAATACATAAATGAACAAAAATGGCCTACCTTTAATGAAAAAGATTTGATTGAGGATAATGTAGAAATTCCAATACAAATTAATGGCAAGATAAAAGCTAAATTGGTAGTAGGAAAAACTGATGAACAAGAAACAGTTATGGATATGGTAAAAACGCAAACAAATATACTTGGAGATAAACATATTATAAAAGTAATTTATGTAAAAGGTAGAATATTGAATATTGTGGCAAAATGACAAAAAAATAAATTTTGAAAAAAATTAAAATAATTGAAAAAATGCAACAAATTTAGTTGCATTTTTTGATAAAAAATTATAAAATTGTGTAGATAAAGAAATTTCCATTGAGGAGGATATTTAATAATGGCAAAAGTAAAAATAGGTATTAATGGTTTTGGCCGTATCGGTCGTTTGGTGTTCCGTGCTTGCTGCGCAAGAAATGATGTTGTTGTAGTAGGTATTAATGATCCATTCATCGATGCTAACTATATGGCATATATGCTTAAATACGATAGTGTACATGGTCAATTTGACGGTGACATTAAAGTAGACGGTAAAAATTTAGTAGTAAATGGTGAGACAATCACAGTATTTGCAGAAATGGATCCAGCTAATATTAGTTGGAAATCATGTGGTGCTAAATATATTGCAGAAGCAACTGGTGTATTCACATCAACAGAAAAAGCAAAAGTACACATCAAAAAAGGTGGCGCAAAGAAAGTAGTAGTTACTGCTCCAAGTCCAGATGCACCTATGTTTGTATGTGGTGTTAATTTAGATTCTTATGATCCAAAAATGAAAGTTGTTAGTAATGCATCTTGCACAACTAACTGTTTAGCTCCAATAGCTAAAGTTCTTAATGACAATTTTGGTATTGTAGAAGCTCTTATGACTACTGTTCACTCAACTACTGCTACACAAAAGACAGTTGATGGACCAAGTAGAAAAGATTGGAGAGGTGGACGTGCTGCTTCTGGTAACATTATTCCTTCTTCTACAGGTGCAGCTAAGGCTGTTGGTAAAGTTATTCCAGAACTTAACGGCAAACTTACAGGTATGGCAATGAGAGTTCCTACACTTGATGTAAGCGTTGTTGATTTAACTGTAAAACTTGAAAAATCTGCAAGCTATGAAGAAGTTAAGGCTGCTATGAAATTAGCTAGTGAAACTACAATGAAAGGCGTTCTTGGATATACTGAAGATGCTGTTGTTTCTAGTGATTTTATTAATGAAGAAAGAACTTCAGTTTTTGATGCTAGTGCAGGAATTGCATTAAATGATAAATTTATGAAAATTATCAGCTGGTATGATAACGAATGGGGCTATAGCAATAAAGTTGTTGACCTAATTGTTTACATGGCAAAAGTTGATAGAGCTGTTACTAGAAACTAAGAATTTGAAAAAAAGTTTTGAGTAGTTAATAACTCAAAATTAGTTTTAGAATTTTATTGAATTAATAAAAAAAAGAGTAAAAATGATTATTTTCAATTTTACTCTTTTTTAATATAATTACAAAAAATACAAATAATTAATTTCGTTAATTAATTAGATTTTAAGCGGTTTTCTCGAAAAAATCATATTAAATAACTAAAATTTTTGCTACATTATCAACATCTCCAGCACCTAAAATTAGTACAATATCATCTGGCATAATATTATTTAATAAAAAACTTGATACATCTAAGGTATTATCATAATAATGTTTGTTTGCGTGTGTAATATTATCATATAATTGATGTGCGGATAATCCTTGAGAGCTATCTTCTCTTGCTGAATATTCTTTAAGTATGATAAGACAATCGCAATTTTCAAAGCAAGTAATAAATTGAGCGAACAAACTTAAAGTTCGACTATAAGTATGCGGTTGGAAAACTACATATAATTTTTTCCCAGGTTTTAATATTTTATTTGCGGTAGAAATACTTTCTTTTATCTCTGTGGGGTGATGAGCGTAGTCAGAAATTATCCTTGCACCTTGACATAATCCTATTTCTTCAAATCTTCTTTTTACGCCTTTAAATGTGCCTACATATTCCGCAACTTTATTGATATCCATACCTAGTAGAGTACAAACAACGACACAAGAAGTTATGTTGTATACATTGTGACAACCAAAAAGAGAAGTTCTAATATGGCATAGTGGGCAACCATAGTGCAAAATGTCATAACCTAAACCGCCAGTAGTGCATTCTTTGATATTTTCAATAGTATATTGATTATTGGGATTTTTTCCGAAAGTTATTAGATTGTTATTAGTTTGATTTATTGATTCGTAAAATGGGGAATCTCCATTTATTACAGTACATTGGGATTGTCTAATAAATTGACTAAAGCTAGTATATATTTCTTGCAAATTGTGATAAGTGTCAGGATGGTCGTTTTCTACATTTAATATAATAGAAATATTAGGATACAAGCTTAATAGACTTTTTTTATATTCACAAGCCTCAGTAACAAAATAGTCATTACCAGAATAATAAAAGTTGCTTATGTCAATAGCTTCCCCGCCAATATGTGCATAATGCTTATATAAAAAGTTCTTAAAAATATGACACATTAGAGCGGTGGTTGTAGTTTTACCGTGAGTACCGGAAATAGCTATGACATTTTGAAAAAGCTTAGCTATATGTCCGAGAAATATATATCTTTCCATAGTTGGAATGTTTTTTGTTTTGCAATATACCATTTCTGGTGAATTTTGTGGAATGGCAGAAGAAAAAACGACTAAGTCCGCTTTTTCTAAGGCTTCAAATTCTTCTCCTACATATATAGTGCAATTATTGTCCGATAATTCTAGAAGTTTGTTGCTAAAAATGCGATCACTGCCACTTACGGCGATATTTTGTGTTCTCAAAAATAAAGCAAGAGAACTTATACTTATCCCGCCTATGCCTAAAAAATGTACTCTATTTAGTTTAGAAATATCTAGCATAAAATATTGTATGTAAATATTTTGGTAAATGTGACAAATTTAGTTGACTTTTTTGTATATTTTATATTATAATTCAATAAGCAATAGTATATGAGGTGATAAAAATGAAAGAAAAAATACATCCAAATTATAAAATGGTAGATGTTATATGTGGTTGTGGTGCTAAATATAGAATGGGCACTACTAAAAATGTTGATGTTTTGAAGGTAGAAATTTGTTCTGAATGCCATCCTTTCTACACTGGCAAGCAAAAAATGTCTGATGCCGGAGGTAGAGTAGAAAAATTCCAGAAGAAGTTTGGACTTAGTACTTTAAAATAATAAACAGCAGAAAAAATTAAAAATGCAAGTTATTTTTAACTTGCATTTTTTTTATTATTAAAAATACTGAAATAAAATTTGAAAATTTGGATATAATGTTGACATAATTTTGAAATTGCTTGTTTTATGTATTAAAATTGTTTGGAGCAAAACGCTTTATAGTTTATAATATATATGTACTGTGTATTTATAAAAGTTAAAGTTTAGAGTTACTCCAATTTTTTTTATTAGACAAAAAGGAAATATATGAAAAAGAAAAACACAAGTAATATAGGCGGACAAGCTGTTCTAGAAGGTGTTATGATGAGAGGACCTTCTTCAATTGCTACTGCAGTAAGAGATACAAACGGTAAAATTCTTATAGAAAGTGAACGTTTTGTCCCTGCTGATAAAAAACCTAAAATTTATAGAGTGCCAATAATCCGAGGAGCAATTAGTTTTTTTTCTTCAATGGTTATTGGAATAAAAACTCTTAATAGATCCAGTACCGTATTTGGTGAAGACCTTACGGATGATCCAAGTAAATTTGAAAAATGGCTTGCGAAAACTTTCAAAATTGACATTATGAATGTGCTTATAGGTATAGCAATGATAATGGGTATTTTGCTAGCTATAGGTATTTTTGTTGTTATTCCACAATTTGCTACTACTGGAATTTTTAACTTAGCTAATTGGTCTACCTCCACAGAAACAATGAATTTGAGTACACAATTTGGAATGAATGTTGCTTACAATCTTGTAGCAGGGGCTATAAGAATAGCAATTTTTGTAGGGTATATAGCACTAATTTCTAGAATGAAAGATATTCATAGATTATTTCAGTATCACGGTGCAGAACACAAAACAATATCTTGTTTTGAAAATGGACTAGAATTAAATCCTAAAAATGCACAAAAATTTACTACACAACACGATAGATGTGGAACAACATTTATGTTTATTGTAATGATAGTGTCAGTATTGTTTTTCTCTATTTTTCCTATAGAAATTTTACTTGGTGCTGATGGAATAGTTAAGGTATTACTAAGAATAGTAACTAGAATAGTTCTTATCCCTGTTGTTGCGGGAATAAGTTATGAATTGTTAAAATTATTTGCAAAATATGATAATAAATTTGTAAGAATTTGTAAAGCACCAGGATTATGGTTGCAAAAATTAACAACTCAACCACCTGAAGATGATATGCTCGAAGTAGCTATAGCAGCTTTTAGCGAAGTAATGGAGTTGGAAGCAGATAAAGATAGACCACTTCAAAAATTTGATGCTAAGTTTGATGCTGAAAAATTAGTAAGTATACTTAGTAATATAGTAAGTGTTAAAAATGAATGTGAAATTATTGCTATGTTTGTTCTTAATGCAAACAGCAAAACGGAACTTTACGATGGTAGAATAGCTGACAATAAACAAAAAGAGCAAGCTATTACTTTGGCAAAAAGAAGAAAAAAAGGAGCACCGCTACAATATATTTTGGGTGAGGCACCATTTTTTGGTTATATTTTCAAAACAGATAGCAGGGCACTTATTCCTAGATTTGACACAGAAATTTTGGTAGAAAAAGCTATTAAAATAATTAAAGATAATAATAGTGAAGAAGATATTAGTAATTACAAGGTTTGGGATTTGTGTACAGGTAGTGGAGTTATTGCTATATCAATAAAGAAAAATTGTGCAGTTGATATGTTTGCTAGTGACTTAAGTAGCAACGCTATAGAATTGGCTAATGAAAATGCTCAAAAGTTAAAAACTGAAATTAATTTTGCGTGTGGTAGTTTATTTAAAGTAGCAAAAGGCAAAAAATTTGATATGATAGTTTGTAATCCCCCTTATATTCAAACCGGGGCAGTAAGTGAACTTGATAATGAAGTATTTGAATATGAACCCGTAGTTGCCCTAGATGGTGGAGCTGATGGGTTTGATTTTTATCGTGATATAGTTAGTAAAGCTGATAATTATCTTAATGAAAATGGATATTTGATATTTGAAGTAGGGCAAGGACAAAGCGAGTATGTAAAAGAGCTAATGTCTGAAAAATATGAAGTGGAAATAATTAATGATTATAATAATCCGCCTATACCAAGAGTTATTTTGGGAAAAATAAAAATTTAATAGAAGGTTTTGAGGAATAATATGTTTGAAAGATTAGAAAAGATGAAGATTCGTTTTGATGAACTAACTATTTTAGTTGGTTTACCTGAGGTAGTTGCGAGACAAGATGAATGGAAAAAATTAGTTAAAGAAAGAGCATCGATAGAAGCTCCCGTAGAAAAATATATCGAATATCTAGCTTTAGTTAAGGATATGGAAGAATGTGATAGCTTACGCAAAGATAAAGATAAAGAATTGGCTGATTTTGCTGAAGAAGAATATTATTCTATTAGAGAAAAAGAAAAAGAAAAAGTAGAAGAATTAAAAGTTTTGCTTCTTCCTATAGACACAATGGACGAGAAAAATGTTATTATAGAAATTCGCCCAGGTGCTGGCGGTGAAGAATCGGCACTTTTTGGTGCAACACTTTTGAGAATGTATCATCGTTTTGCTGAAAGATTACATTGGAAAGTTGAAGACATAGATATAAATACTACCGAACTTGGCGGGATTAAGGAAGCAACTTTTATGATTAGTGCAAAAGGTGCTTATAGCAAAATGAAGTATGAAAGTGGCGTACACAGAGTACAAAGAGTACCAGAGACTGAAAGTCAAGGCAGAGTTCATACGTCTACTGTAACTGTTGCGGTTTTACCAGAAACGAAAGAAATAGATTTTGAAATCAAAGATAAAGATTTGAAAATTGATACTTATAGAAGTAGTGGTGCTGGTGGGCAACACGTAAATAAAACAGATAGTGCGGTTCGTATTACGCATTTACCTACAAATATAGTGGTTTCTTGTCAAGATGAAAGAAGTCAAACTAAAAATAAAGAAAAAGCAATGAGAGTATTGAAAAGTAGACTTTATGATTACTACAGTAATCTTAATGATGCTGAATATGCAGAAAATCGTCGTTTGCAAGTTGGTACGGGTGATAGAAGCGAAAGAATTCGTACATATAATTATCCTCAAGGTAGAGTAACTGATCATAGAATCGGATATACTGCACATAATTTGCCTACTTTTTTAGATGGAGATATGTTTCAACTTATTGAAAATTTGTTCATAGCAGACCAAAATGCAAAATTAAGTAAAATTTCAGATTAGTATAGTTAAAAAAATTAATTAATTAATTTTAGGAGGAAATAGAAATGGCAAAAAAAGCAAAAACAAATGAAGTATTTTTAAGTACTCATTATAATATATTGGAAGAGCATACATACAATTATCAATTGCAAGATGTAGAAAAACCACAACTATATCGTAACTTTTTTGAATATACCAAAATTCCTAAAGTAACTTTTAACTTTAGAAATGTTCCGCTTAGTTGTCCTAAAAATATCTGGATAACAGATACAACCTTTAGAGATGGACAACAATCAAGAGAACCTTATACTGTTGAACAAATAAAACAATTATATACTTATTTACATAGATTAGGTGGCAAAAAAGGAATTATTAGACAATCCGAATTCTTTATTTATTCAGAAAAAGATAGACAAGCTGTTCGGGCTTGTCAAGAATTAGGCTATGAATTCCCTGAAATTACTAGTTGGATAAGAGCTAATGAAAGTGACTTTAAGTTAGTTAAGGAAATGGGATTAAAAGAAACAGGTATTTTAGTTAGTTGTAGTGATTACCATATTTTCAAGAAAATGAATCTAACAAGAAGACAAGCACTTGATAAATATTTAAGTGTAATAAAAGCTTCACTTGATGCAGGGATTATACCTAGATGTCATTTTGAAGATATTACTAGAGCGGATTATTATGGCTTTGTAGTACCATTTGCAAACGAACTTAAAAAATTAATGGAAGAAAGCGGTATTCCAATAAGAATTAGATGTTGTGATACAATGGGTTATGGATTAACTTATCCTGGTGTTAGTTTACCTAGAAGTATTCCTGGAATTATTTATGGATTAAAGCATTATTCTGAAATTCCAAGTGAATTAATAGAATGGCACGGGCATAACGACTTTTATAAATCAGTAGTTAATGGAACAACAGCGTGGCTTTATGGTGCTAGTGGTGTAAACTGTTCTTTATTAGGAATCGGAGAACGTACAGGGAATTGTCCTTTGGAAGCTATGGTTATCGAATATGCTTCAATAAAAGGTACTACTAGTGGAATGAATTTACCTGTAATTACTGAAATAGCAAATTATTATGAAAATGTACTTGGATATCAAATTCCACCAAGAACACCATTTGTAGGCAAAAACTTTAATGTAACTAAGGCAGGTATTCACGCGGACGGATTACTTAAAGATGAAGAAATATATAATATATTTGACACAAAAACTTTATTAAATAGACCTGCACTTGTTGCTGTAGACCAATTCAGCGGGCTTGCTGGTATTGCTTATTGGATAAATGGATACTTTAATTTGTCAAAAACTACTAAAATAGACAAAAAATGTAATCTTGTCGTTGAAGTAAAAAAACGTGTAGATGAATTATTCGCAGCTGGTAGAAATACAGTTATGAGTGATAAAGAGTTAAAACATATGATAAAAGAAGTTGATAATGATTTTTATCAAAAGTTAAAATTCATCAAATTTAACCCTGAAGATTAATATTGAAATTTAATTTTTAGGACTTGTAACAGTAATATTTATGTGTTACAATATTATTATAAAAATTATTAATAAGGAGATTGATATGATTAATATTATTTATGGTGCTAAAGGCACAGGTAAAACTAAAAAAATAATCGATTTGGCTAATAATGGCGTTAATAGCAAGAAGGGGGATTCAGTTTTTTTAGCAGCAAGTAGTCGCTACAGAATGGAAATCCAACCTGAAATACGTTTTATTAATGTACTAGATATTGGTATCAATAGTAAAGATGGATTAATTGGCTTTGTTAAGGGATTAACTAATGCTAATTATGATATAGAAACAATATATATAGATGGTGTATACAAAATGTTATGCACAAGTTTAGATAGTAATGAATCTGCTGAATTCTTTATGGCAATGGATGCGCTTTCTCAAGCTGGTATAAGCTTTATAATTACTGCATCATGTGATAAAGATAAATTACCTGAATTTATTGCTAAATATGTAGATTAGTAATATTTGGAGGAGAGATTAGATGGATTTTTATAGCACTAGAGGTGAAGGCCCAATTTGTGGCAGTCAAGCTATAATTAATGGAATTGCAAAGGACGGTGGACTATATGTTCCAGCGTCCTTTCCTGAATTAAAAGCGGAAGATTTAGAAGATTTATTAGAGCTTTCTTACGAAGAAAGAGCAGCTTATATTATGAGTTTGTACCTTACAGAATTTTCTTATGAGCAATTGCTAGAATATACAAAAATAGCATACGCAAAATTTGATGAAGGAGACCCTGCACCATTAGTTAAGGTAGACGATAATACTTATGTACTAGAATTATGGCACGGACCGACACTTGCTTTCAAAGATATAGCACTTACAATGTTGCCTCATTTATTAGTAGGTAGCAAAAAATTGCAAAATAAAACTAATAAAACATTAATTTTGGTGGCAACAAGCGGAGATACAGGTAAGGCCGCACTAGAAGGATTTAAAGACGTAGAGGGTACAGAAATTATTGTTTTTTATCCAAGTGATGGTGTATCTGATATGCAAAAACGCCAAATGCAAACTACAGAGGGAAGCAATGTACACGTAGTTGGTATTGATGGTAATTTTGATGATGCACAAAATGCAGTCAAAGATATTTTTAATAGTAAAGAAATGCAAAAGAAGTTGCTTGATTTAGGCTATGATTTAAGTTCGGCAAACAGTATAAATTTTGGTAGACTATTACCACAAATTGTTTATTATGTATCCGCTTATTTAGATTTGATGGGTGCTGAAGAGATAAACAACGGCGATGGTGTAAACTTTATTGTGCCAAGCGGTAATTTCGGAAATATTTTAGCAGGATATTATGCAAAGAAAATGGGTATCAATGCAAAACAACTAATAGTTGCTAGCAATAAAAATAATGTTCTTACAGATTTTTTTAATAATGGAACTTACGATAGCAATCGTGATTTTTATAAAACTATAAGTCCTAGTATGGATATTCTTATAAGTAGCAATTTAGAAAGATTACTTTATGAACTTTTGGATAGAGATAGTGCAAAAGTAGTCGATTTAATGGGCAAATTGAAAAATGTTGGTTATTATAGTGTAGACCAAGATAAATTAGACCATAATTTAAGTGAGTTTTTGGCATATTATTCTACTGAAGAAGAAGTTGCTGAATGTTTAGATAATATTTATGATGATTATGGATATTTGTTAGACCCACATACAGCAGTTGCTATGAGTGTTTACATTAAGTATCTAAATGATACTGCGGATGAAGATACTCCTACAATAATAGTAAGTACAGCAAATCCTTATAAATTTCCACAAGATGTTTATAAAATTATAGCTCATAAAGAAGAAGAAAATGCAGATAAAGCAGTATCTAAGTTACATTCTTTAACCGCTATGGAAGTTCCAACTCAAATAAAAGAGTTAAAAACAAAAGAAATTTTACATACCTTAGTAGTGCCTAAAGAGGATATAGCAAAGGCAGTTCTAGATGTGTTAAAAGGGGAATAAATTAATGATTGGTGATAAAAAAGTTGTTTATAGTGCTGTTCAACCTACTGGTTGTATTACACTTGGAAATTATATTGGTGCAATACGAAATTGGTTAAAATTGGAAGATTATTTATCGATTTTTGCAATTGCGGATTTACACGCACTAACAGTTAGGCAAGTACCTGCAGAGTTTAGAAAAAGAGCTTTAAGTTTTTTTGCACAATATTTAGCTTGTGGACTTGACCCGAATAAAAGTATAATTTATTTTCAATCACACGTTCCTCAACACGCAGAATTAACTTGGATTTTGAATACTTTTACTTATGTAGGCGAAACAGGTAGAATGACGCAATATAAAGAAAAATCAGCTAAGCACATAGACAATATAAATATGGGGCTTATGGATTATCCTGTCCTTATGGCAAGTGATATATTGTTGTATCAATCAGACCTTGTGCCAGTTGGCGTTGACCAAAAGCAACATTTAGAAATAACTAGAGATATAGCAATTAGGTTTAATAATCTTTATAGTCCTACATTTACTATCCCAGAAGGATATATTCCCAAAGAAGGTTCAAAAATTTATTCTTTGCAAAACCCAACTGAGAAGATGAGTAAATCAGACCCTGATGTAAATGCAACTATTAGTTTGCTTGACAAACCAGATGATATTATGCGTAAGTTTAAGAGGGCAATGACCGATAGTGATGGAGAAATTTGTGTTAGAGATGATAAACCCGGAATTAATAATTTGCTTTCTATATTTAGTACGGTAACTGAAAGAAATGTAGAAGAAATCGTAAATGAATATCAAGGTAAAGGTTATGCTAAGCTAAAAAATGATGTAGGCGAGTCAGTGGTAGAACTTTTAAGTCCTATTCAAGCGAAGTATGATAAACTTATTACCGATAAAGATTATTTACTAAGTATAGCAAAAGATGGTGCTATAAAGGCACAAGGAATTGCAAGAAAAACTTTATCAAAGGTATATAAAAAAGTAGGTTTGGTGGAATTAAAATAAATGTTCGGATATGTAGTAATAGATAAACCAAATATATTGGTAAAAGATTGGGAAACCTATCGTGGTTATTATTGTGGGCTTTGTAAAGCAATTGGTAAGCAAACTGGTAATATGATGCGTTTTTCCCTTAATTATGACATAGTCTTGCTTGCATTACTTGGTTTTAATTACGAAAAAGTAGTACCTGAATTCTCAAAAGGTAGCTGTATTGTTCACCCTATTAGAAAAAAACTTAATATAGTAAAACCTAATGAAATTATGTTTAGAATATCCGATATTAATACTTTGCTTGGCTATTATAAAATATGTGATGATGTAATTGATGAAAATAAACATAAATCTATAAAAATGATGTTGCGTCCATATTATAAAAAAGCAAAAGCACGCTTGCCGGAACTTGCAAAAAAAATAGATGAATGTTATACTAAACTAAGAGCAAGTGAAGTAAACGAAGCAGATGAAAAAATTCTGAGTGATATATTTGGACAAATGATGATAGCAGTAGCCGAAGGTTTGACTAAAAATTGCGACGAAATGTTACGAGAATTATGTTTTTATTTAGGTAAATGGGTGTATTTAATCGATGCAGTTGATGACCTAAAAAAAGATTTTGAAGAGAAAAATTATAATCCATTTTTGCGTGGTTTTAGTAAATTAGGCGATGATGAATTTAATATTATAGAACCCAAAGCAAGGTTTTTGCTCAATGATTGTATTGACAAAATACTTGCCACTTATGAGAGAATAAATATATTAATAAGCGAAGGTGCTTTGAGTAATATCCTTTATCGGGGTTTGCAACAAAGAACAGACCTAGTTTTTAGTAAGAGAGGAGAAGAATGTCGAAAAATCCGTTTTTAGTATTGGGTGTAGAACCTGATTGTACACAGAATGAACTTTATGAGGCATACAAAGATTTGCGTAATAAGTATTCAAATTTGCGTTTTGCCGATGGCGAAGTAGGTGCTGATGCTTGTGTAAAACTTGAGGAAATTGAGTTAGCTTATAATCAAGCTAATGATATTTTGCGAGCTAATTCATCTTACAATAATTATTATCAACAAGAAAGTACAGCAGGTAGTGATTATAGTAGTGATAATCTTGATGATGTTGAAAGTAATATAAAAAGCAAAAATTATGATAAAGCTCAAGAAATGCTTGATAATTATGCAAATCGTGATGCTAGATGGCACTATTTGCAATCGGTTATCTTTTATCAAAAAAATTGGCTTAGTGATTCTTTAAAACAATTAGAATTTGCTTGTAGTTTAGATGCACAAAATATAAAATATCAAGAGTCAAGGCAGGCTTTACAAGACAAAATCAATGCAAATTCGGCAAATAACAATTCTTCATTCTATCAAAATAACGATAAACAAGCAAATAATGCAGGGCCAGCCGGTCAACAACGTTCTTATACTAGAAATACAGGTGCGGGGAATGCTGGTACGGGTATTTGTAATTGTTGTTCTTCGCTAATTTGTGCAGATTGTTGTTGTGAATGTATGGGCGGTGATTTAATTAGTTGTTGCTAATTAAATTAAATTAAAATGAAAAGAGATATTGGAAAACGAATGGCTTTTGCTGGATTAGGAACAGCTTTTTCAGTGTTATTTGTAACACTATCTTATTTAGTGTCAAATTTATCATTATCTTTTACGGTAATAGCATCAATAGGTACAATTTTTCCACTAACAAAAAAATATTATAGAGAAGCTCTATTATGTTGTATAGCAACAAGCATAATAGGGTTTTTTATTGCAAATATTAGAATAATTCCCTACATAATGGCGTGCAGTTTTTATATTGTATTTACTGTTTTTTGGTTTGAAAAAAAATATAATAAATACATAGGTTATGGAATAAAAATATTGTATTCTGTATTAACTTTTTTTATATTATACAAATTGGCAAATTTAATTATTGTGGATTTTTCAAAAATAACTTTTATAGCTAATATCAAAGAAGAATATTTATATTTTGTATTGAATTTTATGTTTTCAATTTGTTTTATAATTTTTGATATTCTAATTATTCAAGGATATTTGTATATGAGAAAAATAGTAGAAAAAATGATAAAATAAAATATTTAGGAAAGTGCGACAAGTCCTAATTCTATTATTTGTTGAACATAATTATTATTTATTGAATATATAATTTTTTTGCCACTTTTTGTGGCACTTATTATTTTAGCATTACGCAAAATACCTAATTGATGACTTATCGTAGTTTGGTTAATACGAAGTAAAAAAGCTATATCACTTACGCAAAGTGTGCTAATAGAAAGTAAGCTAATAATCTTTAATCTAGTATTATCGCTAAACAAACTGAAAAAACTAGAAATATTTTCCAGTGTTTCATTATCAGGGATATACTCATTTACTATTTCTTCTAATTTCATAATTTTATTATATAATAAGAACATTTAAGAATAAACTATCATATTGTAGAATAAGTTAGAAAAAAGGAGAAGAATTATGTTTGGAAGTAATACTTTGCCATTGTTGCTTTTATTATTGCTAAGCAATCAATGTTGCGACAATAATAATACAGGAAGTGGATGTTGTAATAAAAGTACACTAGCTATGTGCTTATGCTTACTTTGTCTTATGGATAATAACGATCCTTGTCCTGGTACGACATTCTAAAGTCTTGTATTTTATAAAAAAATAAAGTATAATATATACAATAATAATTTTGGAGTAATTATTGTATGATTCATTTAGGTAATGATTGGGACGCAATTTTAAGTGACGAATTTAACAAGGATTATTATCATATTTTGAAAGGGTTTTTAGCTAACGAATATAAATGTGAAACTATTTATCCTAATATGTATGATATTTTTAATGCATTCAAAACTACTTCATATGCAGACACCAAAATTGTAATTATTGGACAAGACCCGTATCATCAACCTAATCAAGCACACGGTTTGTGTTTTTCAGTCAAAGATGGCGTGCGATTACCTCCATCATTAAAAAATGTATATCGTGAAATAAATAATGATTTGGGTATCCAAATGTCCAACTCGGGGAACCTTATGCCGTGGGCTCAGCAAGGGGTATTGTTGTTAAACACGCTACTAACTGTAAGAGAAGGTAAACCAATGAGTCATAAAGGCTATGGTTGGGAACAGTTTAATAACGCTGTTCTTGAAATACTTAATAAGAGAGATAAACCTATTATTTTTATGTTGTGGGGCAATCCTGCAAAAGAAAAAGAAAAATTTATTACTAATCCAAACCATATAATTTTGAAAGCATCTCATCCATCGCCGTTAGGCGCTTATCACGGATTTTTTGGGTGCAAACATTTTTCTAAAGCAAATGAAATATTGTTTTCCTTGGGACAAAAACCAATTAATTGGAAAATATAAGCAATTAAATATATATTTTGTTTTGTATTGTTATTAAATATAACAAAAATTACGCAAAATGGTACTTGATTTTTTTGCCTATTAATAGTATAATACTTATATATATTATAAGGAGTGTTGGCAATGAACAAAAATAAAAGTTTATTTAAGATTGTTATTTTATCAATTACAATTTTTTTATTGAGTTTTTTGACTGTTTCTTGTACTGTAGATTTTCAATCTGCAGGCACTTCTGTATCTTCAATTTCTATTTTTAGTACTGGTAAAATCGAATATCTAACAGGCGAAGGTTTTGATATAACTAATTACTCTATTTATGTACAATATTCGAACAAGACAAACGAGGTTATTCCTCTTACTGAAGATATGTTAGATAAAGAAAATATAGATATGAATTTACCCGAAGAAGAAAAAGAAGTAGTAATTTCTTATAAAGGGCTAAGTGCACACTTTTTTATAAAAGTATCAGAGTTGGAATTTGATAGAATAGAACTTATTACTATACCTCATAAAACCACATATATCGAAGGGGAAAGTATTGACCCTAGCGGTGCGAAAATAAGTATTATTTATGAAGGTGGTAACAAAGTAGATATAGAAGTTACTCCTAAAATGATGGAAGATTATGATAATAATGTAGGCGAAAGGAACATAATTATTCCTTATTTGGGTGAGACATTAACATTTTCTGTTAACTTTATCCCCCGTACTGTAATTAGTTTTGATATTTTGAGAGAACCTAAACAAGTAAATGTTTTCAAAAATTATAGCGATAGACTTAGTAGAGATAATATGAAAATCCGATTGCATTATGACAATGGGGTTGAAGAAATATTTGAAAATTCAATAACTTCAGATAGTACTGTTGCAGAAGTAGTCGCTCAAAATCGTAATAAATGGTCTACTAAAATTAATGATAACCTAAAAATTTATATAAGAGATGATATCGTTGATAGCTCAGCTAATGCTAAGGTATCTTTCATAGAACCAGGAATTGAAGATGAAATAGTTTATAACTTTGTAGGGTCTAGTCTGGTTTCTGTTGGTGATATTGTTAGTACAAATACAGTTATGGCTACTACTAATTATTTGGAAGATATCAAGAGTAAGTCCGAAGGTATAGTTACCAAAATTGAAATTGGCAAAATTACTGTATCAAGAAACGTTGTTTATGAATGTAACCAAAAAATATTGGAAATTGGTGATATTGTACTTAAAGAAGAAGTACTTGGTACTCAAGCAGGAGTTAATGTAGTCGCTGGAGTAAGTGGTATGGTAGTTGCAAAAACAAGTGGGCAAATAACTATAAGGGCTTTACCGACATCTAATTTTCCAATTGGTGTTGTTGATAGAAGTTTTGAAAGTATGGAAATTATTGCAGAACCTACTACAAAAAAAGACAATAATTCTATTTATAATATAATTCAAGGCGATTCTATAAATTATTCAACAGGCATAGTTAAGGTCACTTATGATAATGGAGAAACAGAAAATTTTGCAATGGACGATAGTCATATTAGCTTGATAAAAACTTCTACTAATTTGCGTAAGGAAATCCCTGGGTTTACCTTTACAGGCATTGTAGACCAAAAAAATGTGGTAGTAAATGGTGCCTACGAATTAAAATACGGATATACATTGGAAAATGAAGATGATGAGCAATATCTTACAACAACCGTTAGTGTGGTAGATGAATTAGGTAATGTATATGTAAATGGTAATAGGTATTTTAATCCAGAAAATAATAAAATTTATACAGTAAGTGTAGTTGTTACTTATTTGAATAATCAAACAAAACTAGTTAGTGAAGATAGTTATACTTTAGCAACCGGTGATGCTACACCCAATTTGAGCCAATTAGATATATCTGAAGCAGGCAGACATACATTACACATTTTATATGATGGTATGGAAAGCCAATATGCTTCAATGAATATTATTGTAGTTCAAAAAGTACCAGTTAGTATGATAATTGATGATTATACTAATAATATAACTAATCATCCTTTTTATATTGATGATGAAATCCCGTTTAATTCTATGAAATATAAGATTAATTATAGTAACGGAGACCAAGATAAAAGCTGGACGCTTGTAACGAAAGATATGGTCATAGCTTACAGTGATTTTGTAGAAAAAGATGAAAATGCAAATGTTTATCTTTGTTCTGATGTTGGTGTTCATCAATTTATAACAATTGCTTTGCACGAAAATGATGCAATTACTTTCTCATTATCATTCGATATAGAACCTTATGCAATTTCTAATATTATAATAAAAGAAGCGCCTATTGATGAATTCCTTAGCTTAGCAGGAGATACAAGCGGTGTTATTGGTAGTTCGCTTATTGACCTAAGCGGTGCAGAATTCAGTATAACCTATGTAAACGGCAAGTCAATGATTTTAGATGATAGCGGTTATGAAGGATTTACATTAAACCAATTATTAACAAATGGTAAAAATGGTGTTTTGCCGAATTTACAAATTGAGTTTAATGCTGAAGATACAGAAGTGCTTACATTAGAACAAGTATATGATATTCCTACTCCATATAAAGCTAAGGTTACTTTTGTAGATAAATATAACCAAAGCTTTACTATAACTAATTCTGATAATTTATTAAATTATTATATAGTAGATAAAAAACCTGATTCTATAAAAATAACGAAAAGGGCTAATGTTGATGGCTATAATAGTGATTCTTACAAAATAAATTATATACAATGCGAGGATTGGGATTTTACCAATTTAGAATTATTTGTTACTTATCCGAATGGCGATAGCACGATTTCGGAAAGTATTCCTATGCGTAAAGAAATGGTTTATAAAAGTAATACAAACAAAACGGGTAATAACTATATTCTTTATGTCCGTTATTTAGGAATTATGGAAGAAAATCCAAACTTTACTTATAATGTTAGTGAAAGAGTAGAAACGGGAGTTTCTATGTTGGAAAGAGGTAAGGCGGATTATTTGATAACTGAAAATGAATTGGATTTATCAGAGTATAAATTTAGAATTTCTTATAATGCGGGTACAAGTACCGAAGTAAATGGAATTACAAGTTTTGTCGGCAATGCACAAACAAAGGGTTGGTGGTACGATATATACGATGCAGAAATTAAGGTAGGAGATTTGGTGCCTAGCCCTAGTTATGATATTAATGGAAATATGATTCTTAGCAATATGCGTACAGTTGGTGACAAAATTGTTAGACTTCATCACACAAATATTTTAGAAGCTGTTGATTCATCAGGCAATTGTTTATATTCGGATTCTTACTTTGATTTTTATATTAACATTACTTATACGGGTAACGGTGTAAGCTATATTGCTTTTGAAGATACAACTATTTATAAAAATGGCGTTCCGGTATTGGGTTCTTTTACTATAGGTATGCCATTAATTTATACTTATTTTGCTAATGATTGTTTGATGACAAAAGTGCTTACTATTCATTATTCAGATGGTCTTGAAGCTTTTGTAAAATTAACAGATGAGAATATCTCAGTTGATTTTGATACAGATAATCTGTCAATAGGTTATCGAACAATTAACATATCATATTTAGGTAAAGCTTGCGTTATAAATGCTAATATTAGAGACGCAGAGTTAGATGAAATTTCATTGACGAATGACCCTACAAAATATTATATCAGCGGTGATAGTATTTCTATTGATGGTGGTATATTAAAAGCAAAATACACATATAAAGATGATAATAATAATGATGTAACATTTGAAAACTATGTATTACTTAATGAGAATACGCCTTTCTTAACTTATGACCAAATAGATAGTAATATAGATTTAGAAGATGATGAAGGCAACTATATTGAAAGAGTAACGAAAACTATTAATATAACTTATGGTATGGCGAATAATAGTAAACCTACTCAATATGAAGTTTATATATATAACAAGAGGGATATTGAATATGTATATGGTAATGTAATATTCTTCTATGGTAATACTAAGGGTGCTATGGCTACACCTGTAAAGGAAATTGAAGAATTTGATTTACCTAATGCAGTTGTCCCTAAATATGTAAGCAACGAATTCTTTATAACTAAAGATAATTATGATTTATTAAGTTCTGAAGAAAAAGAGAATTGTATCGAAATATTAGTTAAGGAAAATTTCAATAGCGATATTACTATGATAATGTATGTAAGAAAAGATAATATATTGCAATCTAGACCTTATACACCTGCTAGAGGTGGTTATGATTACTATATTCTAATG
Organism: Clostridia bacterium; assembly: GCA_041670385.1. GTDB lineage: Bacteria > Bacillota > Clostridia > Christensenellales > DTU072 > CAG-1782. The sequence continues at coordinate 20,132 of JBAXZI010000006.1, forward strand.
GAAGTAGCTGGAAATCACTACTATAAAGAATGTAATTATTGTTATCACAAATATGTTATTGTTCCTAAAGTTATTGGAGTTAATCTATTAAATAGTAATGAAAATGCGTTTGTACTTAGATTTAGTACAGATAATAATCCGATTGCTGTTGATTATGTATATAACAATATTGCTAATATAAATGGTTTCTATGCAAGTACTTATGACTTTATTACAAGTGTTATATTTGCTAGTCCAAATGTTAATTATTTTGAAATAATAATTAATCTAAATACAAATTATTCTGAGATTGATGATAGAGATGATATAGAAGACATATTTAGTCAAATTCAAGCTCTAATACAACCACAAAGTAATATATTAAGTAGTTCTATTACTAAGGGTGTAAACATTGCACAATATAATGGTGGACAACCTGAATTTATTTCTTATACAATAGAACAAGGCGAAACATTAAAACTTGGCGGTGTGTTAGAATTGCTAAATGGCAAACTAGAAATAGATACTGACAAATTCGGTGTTGGTCAATATACTTATCAAAATGATAATAATACTTTATACCACAATAATTATACTTTAGACCTAGTTGGTAAAGATTTGAATTTTGAAGTAACATCTTGTGAAGTAGATGAAAATGATATAGTTGTAAACGGCTTAGTTGGTGGTATACTTACTATAAATACAGGAGATAATGTTCAGGTACAAGTTGTTCCTAGCGATAGTAATATGTCAGCTAGATTCCTAAATGACTATGAAATTCTGTATTATACTAATGTTTCAAGAACACCTGATAGTATCGTTGATGGTATGCCTACAGAAGCAGGAACTTATTATGCACAACTTGATATCGGATATTATATTTATAGTCAAGCAAGTATAAATCAAGGACAGCCTTATGAATTACAATTCACATTGGTAATATTATAATAAAAGCAAAATAAAAGGAGAAATAAAATGATTGATATCATTAATCCAAACGAAGGAATTATTAAGAGTTACACGATTGCAACAACGCAAAGTAATCCCATTTTTTATAATGACGATAATAAAAGAAATTATATAGCATCATTGATAGAATGTGAGAATGAAAGTGTTTGTTTGATTGCTTATTGTGTAACAAATGACCGTGTTTATTTGCTAGCTAAAGGAATGACAAAGAAAGATACAGATAACTACATTAAAGCGGTAGATAGATTTTTTTATAACAATTATTTGACACAAAGCGGTTTTCCGTTTGCACCTGTAGTAAATAACAAAAAAGTAACAAATAAAAATTTGATAGGGACAATAGATGCTATACATAACAAGTCTCTAACTGCACCTGAAAATTATGAATTTTGCAGTTATTTATATCTAATAGACGGTTGTACAGATGCCGTAGCAATAGTACAAACAGCTAAAAATATTTATACGCTAAATGATTATGAATCGTTGTTACAGTCGTCTGTTGACTGTAAAATAAAAGAAATGGCAGGAAAAGAAAATTTTGATATTGTAATGGCACAAGATAACGCTAGATACATTATTCCGAATAAATATACCGAAGAAAGTAATATTATTTTCGTTATTGCTGATGTTTGCATTCGTACCAATAAATCATATTATTTTGTTATGAAAAAAATGGGTATAAATTCTAAGAAAAGAAGAGATATCCTAATTGGAGTAATTTGCAATATTATAGTTCGTAATGAATATTCAGTACAGTCGGCTATTGCTGTTTTGAAATTAAAAAAAGAAAGTTTAACAAGTTTAGTTTTGGAAGTTATTGCCGAATTTAATAGAGTTTATAAATATTCTTATGATTATATAACCAATTTACTTGGTATATCCGATGTTAATTATAATTTATTAGTAGAACTTATTAAGGGATTGAATGCTCAATTCGGAGATTCTTTTGAAACAATTTGTGTAAAATTTCATCTACAAAAAGATTTGATACCTATACGCAATAGGTGTGGATTATAAAAAAGGTTGACACATACGAAAAAAACAAGTAAAATTATTAAGTAAAACAATTATGGAGGAATATATGGCAGTACAAAATCCAAATAGAACACAAAGAAGTATGGCAGTACAAAATCCAAATAGAACAAAAAGAAGTTTGAGATCAAAATTTAATGGTACAACAGGAAAGTATTTTGGTGTAAGATTAGGTTGTGCACTATTGTCAATAATACCTATTATTGGAGTACCTAACGCAATGTGTATTTTGGAAAGATATAAATGTAAAAATACTGAAATTGTTGGAATGTCTTTTGAGTTTAATGGTAAAAGCGGAGAATTACTTAAAAAAATGATTGGGTGGTTTTTCTTATCATTAATTACTATTGGCATTTATGGTTTTGTCGTTGCACCAATGAGATATGAAGAATGGAGAGTAGCGCATACCACATTTGGACCAGTAATTATGTAATAATTATCTAGGTCTAATAAGGATAAATAAAAAACAAAGTAGGCGCTTAAAAATTTTAAGTGCCTATTTTTAAGGAAGTTTTTGTGAATAAAAGATGCAAAGAATTATTAGCGACATTACCTAAAGCAAGCGGAGTCTATATAATGTTAGATGAGTTTGATAATGTCTTGTATGTTGGAAAAGCTAAAAATTTAAGCAATAGAGTTCGACAATATTTTCAAAAAAATGTTAAAAATGCTAAAACAATAGTTTTAGTTAATAAAATTTCACATTTTAGATATATAATAACACCAAATGAATATGAAGCTCTTATTTTAGAAAATAATCTTATAAAAGAGTTTTCACCACCTTTTAATATTTTATTAAAAGATGATAAGACTTATCCTTATATAAAGATAAATCTTAAAAATGATTTTCCAAAATTAGAAATCAGTTATAAATTGAAAAGTGATGGTGCAAAATATTTTGGTCCATTTATGCTAGGAATTAGTACTAAAGATATTATTGAATTGATAAATTCTATCTTTTTAATTAGAGAATGTAGCAAAATGCCGAAAAAAGAATGTCTTAATTATCATATTGGCAGATGTAGTGCCCCTTGTATCGGCAAAATAAGTATTAAAGAATACCATAATCAATTAAAAAAAGTAATAAAATTTTTATCGGGCAATGACACTAAAGTAGTAGAAATGTTAAATGAAAAAATGCAACTATGTGTTGAAAAAGAAGAGTTTGAAAGAGCAATGTATTTCCGTGATAGATTAGAAATGCTTGAGAATTTGCGAAGAAAACAACAAATTCCATTCAAACAAGAGCTTAATATTGATGTATTTTGTATAGTAAGTAATGGAATTTATAGTGTGGTTTTTGTTTGTGCTGTCCGCAATGGTAAATTTTTGGGTGGAACAAATTTCCCTTATAATGAAGTGGATTGTGTAAATGGTTTGACTAGTTTTGTTATGCAATATTATCAAAAAAATCCAATTTTGTGTAAAGAAATTTTGGTTAATCAGGAATTGGAATTTGGGCAAGAACTTAATGATTATATTAATAAATTAGCAAATAGAAAAATTGTGCTAACTTTGCCTATTTATGGAATTCGTAAACAAATTTTGGATTTTGGTAATAAAAATGCTGAGGATTATCTAAAAAGGCAGTTAGAACATTATAATAAAAAGCAAGAATTGACTTTAGGCGCGATAGAAAAACTTTTTGAAAATTTGAAACTTAGTAGATTACCTAAAAGAATTGAATGTTATGATGTTTCGCATATAAGTGGTACAAATAAAGTAGCTTCAATGGTAGTTTTCGAAAATGGAGAAAAAGCGGTCAATATGTATCGCTCGTTTAATATTCGTGATGTTGAAGGCAATAACGATTTTGCAAGTTTGCAAGAGGCACTTTCTAGAAGATTGGTAAAAATAAAGAATTGTGAGGACATAAGTTTTGATAAATGCCCCGATTTAATAGTAATTGATGGTGGTAAAGGACAATTGTCATCAGTTATGAAAATTTTTAAGCAATTAAAAATTACTAATATAGATTTAGTAAGTTTGGCAAAAAGAGAAGAAGAAGTTTTTTTACCCAATCAAAGCGAGAGTATTATGCTAGATAGAAATGGTGTTGATTTCAAATTAATTACTAATTTACGAGATGAGGCACACCGTTTTGCTATTACTCATCACAGAAATATGCGACTTAAAAAAATGACGGAAAGTAATTTAATTAAAATAAATGGAATTGGTAAAAATAAAGCACGCAATTTGCTTGAATATTTTAAAAAATACGATAAAATAAAAGAGGCAAGTATAGAAGAACTTTGTAAAGTCAATGGGATAAGTGAAAAAATTGCAATAGATATTAAGAAGTTTTTTGTAAACAATGAGAAATTTAGTGAGGATATAAAATGAAGTACAAAATGATATGTAGCGATTTAGACGATACACTACTAGATAGTGATAGGAATATTTCCGATGAATTAATTAGTAGCATTACTAGATATGTTGATAATGGCGGTAAATTTGTAGTCGCCACCGGTAGAATGACTATGGCAGCTTTGCCTATAGCAAGAAGACTTGGTTTACATGGAGAAATACTTACTTTTCAAGGTGCAAGGATTAATGACATTGATTCGGGCAAAGCCCTTAATTGTACTTTGATTCCGAATGAAGATGCAATAAAAATTTGCGAATATATAGAAACGACAGGGCATTATTTTCACACATATATTGATGATTATTTTGTTACTGAAAAAGAAAGCAAATATACAAAAATGTATGCTAATTTGTGTAAATGTACCTATAAAATATGCGGAATACCATTAAGTGAATGTGTAAAAATTAATAATTATTCTCCACCTAAAATCGTAATATTTGCAGACCCGACTGAAATCGGAAATGTTATTCGTGATATGCAAGAAAAATTTGGTGATAAGTATCTAATAAACACCTCCAAACCTTGGCTTGTGGAAATTATAAATAAGAATATTAACAAGGCTTTAGGCGTTGCTTACCTTGCCAAAAAATACAATATAAAGCAGGAAGAAATTATTTGCATAGGTGACTCTTCAAATGATGCACTTATGCTAGAATATGCGGGTTTGGGCGTGGCTGTAGGTAACTGCACTATGGCAGCTAAAAGGGTAGCCGATGTTATTTGTCCGTCTTGTGATGAAAATGGTGTAGGTTGGGTTATTGACAATTACGGCTTTATTAAATAGACAAAATTAGTTATAATAAATAAAATAAATTTTACCATCCCAAAATAGATTAGTAGTAAGTACAAGAATTAAATTGTATTTGACTATTGAATTATTTGGGGGTATAATTATGCTTACACAACCTACAGAAATTGACACATCGAAAAAGAGTACTTTGCGAAGTGGTGCAACTATAAAAAAAGCTTTTTTCCCGACTAATACGCAAGAATTAAGCCAAGTTTGTATGTATTTAGAAGATAAAAAACCAGTTATATTAGGTGGTATTAGTAATTGTTTAATTTTGGAAGATATTCCCTTTGCTATTATACTTACTAATATGAGAGGAATAGAAATGGAAGATAAATATTTAATTGCTAGTGCAGGTGAAAATTTATCACATTTAAGCCATTTTGTAGGTTTATTAGGACTTAGTGGTTTGGAAAATTTGATAGGAATACCTGGTACTTTAGGTGGTGCAGTATATGGAAATAGTGGTAGTTTTGGTGTTAATATTTCGGATTTTGTGTATAGTGTAAAAATATATAATAGAAAAACCAATGAGTTTGAAGAATATAAAAGAAGTGAAATTGGTTTTTTTGATAGGAATACTACCTTTATAAAGGATTGGGATATAATAACTAGTGTTAAATTAGAATTTCCGACGAAAAGCCCTGCTGAAATTACTGAAAGAATGGACGAAGTGATAAGTAAGAGAAAAAATAGTCAGCCTAATTATGCCTCGCTAGGAAGCGTATTCCGTAAATATGATAATATAAGTGCTGGTTATTTTATAGAAAAAGCAGGATTAAAAGGTAAAAAAATTGGCGATATGCAAGTAAGTGAAAAGCACGCAAATTTTATAATAAATACAAATAAAGGCACTACAAAAGATTATTATAATCTTATGTGCTTTGTGGAAAATGAAGTTTATCAGCAATTGGGGATAAAACTAGTAAGAGAGGTCAGAGTTATTGGAAAACACGAAAATTTATGATACTGTTATTGAAGAAATTTACAATTCGGAACGAAAAGATTGTTGCGTTTTGCCTTTTTTAAGTGCAACTATAAGAGGTATTGCCAGATTAATTTTTACAAAAAATGGTTTTGCTTTAAAATTTCAAACTCAAGATATTCAATTAATTACTTATATACAAAGTATGTTAAAAAAAGTACAAAATGTAATATATGATATTGAAAAATCATTTATAGATAAAGGATATGTAAAAGGTGAATATTACACTCTTTATGTGCCTGTTGATGATGCGAATGTTATTTTGGAAAAAACCTATATTATAAAAAATAAGTGTGAAATTATAGATAATATTCCTAATGAATTGTTTGAGAAAAAATGTTGTAAAGGTGCGTATATAGCTGGACTTTTTGCATCTTGTGGCACGCTTACTACGCCTGACGCTGTTGACCTTGATGATAGAGGTAAAACTAAAGGTGGATACCATTTAGAATTTAATATAAATTCCGATTTGGTAAAAGATGAAATCAAAAAAATTATTAAAAGTATTGCAGAAATAGATAGCGATACAATACATTTCCGTGCTAATTCTAATGGAATTTATATTAAGAATGCGGATAGTATCGGATATATTATTGCGGCAATGGGCTGTCAAAAAAGTTTTTTTATAATACAAGATATAATAACTTCTAGAGAATTCAAAAATAGGTTAAACCGTGTTAACAACTCGACTTTAGCTAATATTGATAAAGTAGTAGATGCAGGAGAAAAACAAGTTTTGGCAATTAAATTGATAGATGAGAAATTGGGTATAAATGTTTTAAGTCCACAGCTTATAGAATTTTGTAATTTACGATTAAATAATTATTCGGCAAGTTTATCCGAGCTTGCACAGTTATGTGTCCCGCCTTCTACAAAAAGCGGAATGAATCACAGAATGAGGAAAGTGCTAGAGTTAGCTGAAGATATACGAACGAAAGAAGAGGAGAAAAACTAAAGATGTCAGAATTTATACACTTACACAACCATACAGAATATAGTTTGCTTGACGGATGTGCAAGAATTGATAAACTCGTAGAAACAGCTAAAGCTAATGGTGCATCTGCTGTCGCGATTACGGACCACGGCAATATGTACGGTGCAATAAAATTCTATAAAAAGTGTAAAGCTATGGGAATTAAGCCTATAGTTGGTTGTGAAGTTTATTTATGCAAAGATAGATATAATAAAGTGCGAGATAAAATTAATAATCGCAGGTATCATTTAGTATTACTTGCAAAAAATTTAGAAGGTTTTCATAATCTAGGTAAAATATCAAGTAAAGGTTTTACTGAGGGATTTTATGAAAGACCAAGAGTGGATTTTGAGGTTATCAAAGAATTTAGCAAAAATTTAATTTGCCTTAGCGGTTGTATAGCAGGGCCTATTTGTCAAATTTTATTGGAAGAAACACCCGATTGTTACCAACGGGCTAAAGAAATGGCAATAGAACTTCGTGATATGTTCGATGAGGGTGATTTCTATATTGAGGTGCAAAATCATTTTATTAAAGATGAGCAAAAAGTATTGCCTTTACTTTATAAAATTGCTGATGAAATTGGGGTTAAAACAGTAGCGACCAATGACTTGCATTATATAGAGAAAAAAGATTCTAAAGCACACGATGTTTTGCTTTGTATCCAAACTGCCAGTAATTATAACGACCCTAATAGATTCCGTTTTCCAAATAATAATTTTTATTATAAAACTTACGAGGAAATGAAAGAAATTATCCCGAATGAGGAAAGTTTAACTAACACTTTGGAAGTTGCAAATAAATGCAATTTGGAAATAATTTTCAATGATTATACAATTCCTGTTTATATACCACCAAAAGGTTATATTGATGACAAAGATTATTTGCGTAAAATGACCATAGAGGGGCTTATTGAACGGTATGGCGAAATTACACCTACTATTGAAGCAAGAATGGAGAAGGAACTTGAAACAGTTATTTCAATGGGTTTTGCCTCTTATTATCTTATTGTTTGGGATTTTATAAATTATGCAAAAGAGCACGATATACCAGTCGGTGCAGGCAGAGGAAGTGGTGTAGGCAGTATTATTGCTTATGCTATAAAAATAACTAATGTCGACCCTCTAAAATATGATTTACTTTTTGAAAGATTCCTAAATAAAGAAAGACAGTCTATGCCCGATTTTGATATAGATTTTTGTAGTGATAGAAGAGAAGAAGTTATTGAATATGTTCGTAATAAATATGGATTAGACCACGTTGCTCAAATTATTACATTTGGAAAAATGAAAAAGAAAAATGCTATAAAAAATGTGGCTAGAGTATTTGAAATTCCTTTTGCTGAAGCAAATGCGTTGGTAAAAAATATTACTAATGATGATAAAAAAGTACATATCTCTAATTTGCTTGATGCTACAGATGCGAATGCAGTCCCTGAACTTATTAATATGTATGAAAAAAATGCTCAATATAAAGAAATTCTTGACTTAGCAATTGAGTTGGAAGATATGCCTAGGGATAGGGGTAAACACGCCGCTGGTGTCATAATTTGTAGCGTGCCGGTAATGGAGAAAGTACCTCTTAGCAAAAATGGTGATGACATAACTACACAATTTGATATGACAGAATGTGAAGAGTTAGGTTTGTTAAAAATGGACTTTTTAGCTATAAAAACACTTACCGATATAAAAATGGCAACTGATTTTGTAGAAAAATATGAGAATATAAAAATAGATTTTGATGTAGAAGGATATGCGGACCAAGGCGTATTCAAAATGATAGGCGATGGAGAAACTGATACCGTATTCCAGTTGGAAAGTGGCGGTATGAAAGACTTTATGAAACAACTGCGCCCAACACTATTTGAAGAGATAATTGCCGGTGTTAGTTTGTATAGACCAGGACCTATGGACTATATTCCTAGATATGTTAAGAATAAAAAAAATCAAGAAAGAATAGATTATAGACATCCAAAATTGGAGCCTATTTTGAAATCCACTTATGGCGTTATTGTTTATCAAGAACAAGCCATGTTAATCACGCAGGCTTTAGCTGGTTATTCATTGAATAAAGCTGATAGTTTCCGTAAATTTATTAGTAAAAAGAAAAAAGACCAAGCAGCACAGCAAAAAGCGGATTTTACAAAAGGTTGTATTGCAAATGGTGTAGATCCTGTTTTTGTAGAAGTTTTGTGGAAAGAATTAGAAGAATTTGGTAGTTACGCATTTAATAAATCGCACGCTGCGGCGTATTCTGTACTAACTTATCAAACTGCATATCTAAAACATTATTATCCTGTAGAGTATTTATGTGCTGTAATTAATAATAGAATAACGAATCCAGATGATACCAGTAGATATCTAAAATTAATTTCTGATATAGGTATGCAACTTTTACCACCGGATATAAATCATAGTGAAGGAATGTTCTTACCCGAAAATGGAAAAATAAGATATGGTCTTGTTTGTATTAAAAATGTAGGCGGTAAGGCAGTTAATAATGTAGTTAATGAAAGAAATATCAACGGGCCTTATGTCGATTTTATTGATTTTTGTAGAAGAATAGCCGATTTAGGTGTCAATAAAAAAATGTTAGAATGTTTGATTATGGGCGGGGCTTTTGATTGCTTTGATTTGTCAAGGGCTACTTTACTTGCTAATTATGAAGATATCTTGCTAAGAGAAACAAGTACTAATAAACTAATGAGTGGCGGACAAATGTTCTTTGATTTTATTGTGGAAGATACTTATAATTATAGAATAGTCGAAGATGATAGATTAGAAAGATTGATGCAAGAAAAAGAAGTTGCGGGGCGTTATATTACAGGACATCCGCTAGATGGTCACGCTAAAGAATTTGAGGAATTCAAGTTTAATACATCAATGCTTAATCCTATCGAAGAAGAGCCTCTAAGTGGTGATTCAGATGATGAAGAAGATAATAGTGCAAATGATGATGATAAGAAATTAAAATATTTAGTTAGTAATGGAGATAATGTATTTTTTGGTGGTTATCTTGGCGGAATTAGTATAAAAACAAGTAAAAAGACAGGAAGAAAATTTGGGTTTGGCTTTATTGAAGACTTAGAGGGTACTTGCGAAATTAGTTTTTTTGAACAAACTTATGAAAAATACAAAGCTTTATTAGTAAATGATACTTTGGTAAAAATATTAGGTAGAGTTTCTATTAAGGATGATAAAAGTCCTCAAATTACGATTATGAAAGTGCTTCCATTTATATTGGTAGATGAAGACTTGGTCGTAGATGATAGAGAACTTTTAATCAATGCTAAAGATGAAATTAGTTTGGAAAAAATTTATAAAATACTTATTGAAAATAAATCTGAAAGTGGTTCAATAGTAAAAATTCAAAAGGATAAAAAACTTCATTTGATAGCATTTAAGGTTAGTGATTTGGATAATCTTAAGTATAAAATTTCTGAAGCTATTGGCTATGAAAATGTTAAATTAAAATAGTAATTATTATAGCTATATCGACAATTAAGAGCAGTTTTACAATTTGTAAGACTGCTTTAATTTTACAAAATATTTAGGTTTTGCGTTAAGAAATACAATAATAATGATTATTAACGAACTAATTATACCGATAATAGGATAAATGGAATTTACGATATTTTCAAAGCTAAAAATACTTATTATGTTAGCAAAGCAAATAACAAGTATTGCATTCGGTAATTTTTGATCGCTAACAACGGCAAGAGAACTAATGACAGTGGTATAAATGGCTAAATACATAATTATGTTGCCGACAAGGGCTAAATTATATATACTAGCAGTTTCTATTAGTGGCATTACTGCATCAAAATTATTGCTTATAATTAGGTACGTGATACAAAGTATAAAAGATAAAACTCCTCCGACTATTATTCCACAACATATATTTTGTTTTTTAGTAGGATTTCCACAAATTTTTGATATAAAATATCCACTAGTAAGCACATTCATACCGGCATAGGTAAATGCAGGTAAAAGACCAATTTTGATAAAAACAAAAGAATTATGACAATGTGTAAAAAGTATTATAATTAAAATAAAAATACCAATTACTACAATGGTGTTTATATCTTTAAGCTTTTCTGTACCTAATACGATGGTGATTATTCCTAAAATACCTGTTATTATGCACCCACCATTAATCCCGAAAATATTTTTGATTATTATTTCACTTCCCGCAAGCATTGCACAAATGTATATAAAGTTAAAAAGTTTTATAAAAAAAATAAATACATTTTCAAATTTACCAAAAATTATTGGAAAATTGTTGTTATGAATTCGCCCTAATTCTAAAAATAAATAACAAAATACCCCAAAAAGCAAACCACTTACTAGCGGAGCTATTATTGAGGTATTAGCAAAATATAGAGCAATTTCTCGGCCTGAGGCAAAGCCTGCACCGATTAATGCACCAATGAATGTTGATGCAAGTCCAATTATTTTACGCATTATACTAAATAATATGCAATCAAATTTTTATTAATGTTAGAATTTTTTCTTTATTATATTTTCCAATATTGCGACACCGCTATACATTAGTGATGCAAGGATACAAAGCATAACGGTACTTGCCATAACCAAATCTAATTGGAATACTTGCGAGCCATAAACTATTAGATATCCGATTCCTTCTCTGCTTACTAGATATTCGCCCATGATAGTGCCAACCCAAGCTAAGCCCACATTAATCTTTAGAACAGAAATTAGGGTGGGGATATTGCTAGGAAGAATAAGTTTTGTAAGTATTTGGATTTTTTTTGCGTGCATAGATTTTAGAAGCATTATCTTTTCTTTGTCAACTTCTAAAAAGCCGTTAAGCATACTTATTATTGTAATTATTATACTTATTAGTATTGCCATACAAATAATTGCATCTTTACCTGCACCTACCCAAATAATAATAAGTGGACCTAGTGCTATCTTAGGAAGAGCATTTAGAGTAATTAAATACGGCTCTAATACATCACATAATAATTTGTTCCACCAAAGGCATATTGCAATTATGGTACCCAATAATGTGCTTATAAGGAACCCTAAAACAGTTTCATAGAAAGTAGCATGTAAATGATTAAATAGATTATTTTTAGCATAAAGGCTAGTAATTATTTTAATAATTCTGCTAGGGCTACTAATGATAAAAGGGTCGACAATTTCGAAATGAGCTATAAGTTCCCAAATAGTAACAAACAAAATTAAAATCCCAAATTGTAAAGATATAGTCAGGATTTTTCTTTGGCGAAGCTTTTTCAAATATTTTTCGTGTTTTGTGTTCATTGCTCTTTCTCCTCAATTATTTTCCAAATTTTTTCAAAGTAGCGTGGGAAAAGTTCATTTTCACGCCTTTTTAGTGGAGTGAGTTTTTTGTCAATTTCTATATTGATTATTGCTTTTAGTTGGGCGGGCCTACTAGAAAGAATTACTATTTTATCACAAAGGGAAATGCTTTCATTTATATCGTGACTAACTAGTATTGCAGTTTTCTTTTCTTCTTTAATAATCGAATAAACATCATTGCAAACATTTAGTCTTGTTTGAAAATCTAAAGCACTAAATGGTTCGTCAAGAAGCAAAATATCAGGCTGTGTAACAAGTGTACGAATTAGTGCAACTCTTTGTCGCATACCGCCACTTAGTTCGCTCGGGTGTTTTTTTGTAAAACCTTCAAGTCCGTATTTTTGCAACAAGGATAATCCAAATAATCTATTTTCTTTTGTATTTTTCTTTTTGTTTATTTCTAAACCAAGCATTATATTTTTTTCTATATTTCGCCATTCGAATAATTGGTCACGCTGTGGCATTAGAGCTATTTTTTCTTTTTCAGATGAAATTGGTTTGTCGTATAAAGTAATTTCCCCCGAAGTGGGGGAGATTATGTTGGCAAATAAATTTAATAGTGTGGTTTTGCCACAACCTGATGGACCTACTATGCCAACAAATTCTCCTTTTGATATAGAAAAACTCAAATCAGAAATTGCTTTTGTAATTCCTTCCTTGCTTTGATATTCAAAATTAAGGTTTTTGACGCTTAGTATAGACATTTTGTCTCCTTTATTTGTCTGCTTTAATTTTTTCTATAATAGAGTTGTCTATCATATCTTCATAATTTACTTTGGTTTCTAATGTGCCACTAGCAATCAATATATCTTGCATATGTTCGTAGCTTTCCTTAGTCATAGCAGGGTCGGTTACAAACGCACCGATTGCACGATAATTTTTTACAGAATTAATAAGCATAGCCATTTCTGTAGTAGGGAAATTTGAAACTAAAGCTGTCGCTACTTCTTCATCTGTGTGATTTTGAACATAATCAATACCCTTAATAATAGCTCTCATAAATTTTTCTGCATTAACGCTATTTTCTTCTAGATATTTTTTAGTTGCCATAAAACTTGTATAAGGAACATCACCAGCTTCCTTGCCAACACTAGCAATAATATATCCTTTGCCTTTAGCTTGATAATCGCTTGCACCAGGTTCGAACATTGTGCAGTAATCACCAGTACCACCTTCAAATGCGGCAGTTATTAGATTAAATTGTACATCATAATTTATAGTAACATTTTCACCTGCTATTAGATTATTTTGCTTAAGTGCATATTCTAATGTCATTGCGGGCATACCGCCTTTTCTGCCACCGATTATTTCTTTGCCTTCAAGGTCACTCCAAGAAAAATTTTCTTCGGGTACACGACCAATTAGAAACGAACCGTCTTTTTTGGTTAGTTGCCCAATAACTAATGGATGATTTGCACTGCCTTGAGCCTTTACATATACTCCAGCTTCTGGACCGCAAAATCCTATATCCGCTTCGTTAGCAAGCATAGCGGACATTGTCTTATCAGCGCCACCACCGTTGGTAAGCTCGATAGTTAGCCCTTCATCATAAAAGTAGCCATTATTCATTGCTACATACATAGGTGCATAAAATACTGAGTGACAAACTTCATTAAGCCTTACTACATTTTTTTTGCTACTGCAAGCTGTCATTCCTATAATACTAAAAGTAAGAATGCATACAACAAGCAAAAAACAAACAATTTTCTTCATTTTTTTGATACCTCCGAAATATTTAGATATAATATACTTATGAATTTTGTAAAATTTGGGTTACACTATTAATAAATGCACATTTTAATTATTAATGGATATTGAATTATAAAAATAGTTGAGAAAATTAATAAAAGTATGTTATAATTAAATTTAGTTTTTAAGGAGCACTATATATGGTTGAAATAAACAATAAATTCAAATATATTTTAATAGGATTTTTATCTTTAATTCTCATATTAGCGTTTGCAGTTTTGATTATTCCGAAAACGGATAATTATGCAAATGCAACTTCTTACGTAACTTTTGATGAGATAACTTGTTCGCAATTTGATTTTAATACCTGGGCTTATAATGAAGTACCGATAACAAGTGACACTAATTATTATAAAAATTTGAAGGTAAAATTCAATATAGATAATAGTTCTGATTTGGCAAAATATTATTGTTTTGGAATAGCGACTGATGGCAATCAAGAATTTATTAATTCGCCAATTAATATAACTATTACTGGAATTGTACCTGTTTATTACCAAATAACCGAAGACGGAAATTACCAAATTACAATTTATGTTTATAACGAGGATAATCAACAAATTGGTGCGAGTACTGCTCAAAATGTTAAAAGTGATGTAACTATGCCTAATGAATTTGCCGAAGTAAATTATATGACTTCTTATTTCAGTGAAGGTGGTCAATTTAATGTCAAAATAAATTCGTTATATGCTAATGATGAACTTAGCGGATTAGATTGTGTTTATTATGCTTTTGATTATAAAAACGAAAACTTAACAGATATTTATCATACAAAGATTGTAGGGAATTATGCGACTTTTGGAATTACCGATAACGGTACTTTGTCAGTTTGGTATTTTGATAAAGCGGGCAATATGAAACTTATTGATTATGAGTTTGATAGATTTGATTTTGTAGCACCATCACAACCACAAATAACGGTAGAACCAATTAGTGATATTGATAAAACAAATGGATACACAAAGGGTTATCGTGTTACGATAGATTATCCCGGAGACAATGAAAATGGTTCGGGATTAAATTTGCAACAATACTATAAGTTAAATGACCTAGAAGTTGTTTATACTGATTATTTTCTAATTGTTGACCAAAAGATATATACAATTAAGGCTAAAGCACAAGATAAAGCAGGTAATTATTCTGAAGAGGCAACAGTAAATATATCATCTAACAGTTTCGATAATATTGCACCTAGTATAAATAATCTAAAAATATATATTGACCTAAAAAATGCTTTATCTTTTACAATTCAGTTTGTTGGGGAAGACTCGCAGAGTGGAATTGATTATGCATATATTGACGGACTAGATACCGAAGTTAGATTTGTTGCTGGCATAAATAATTCTTATAGGGCAGATTTCGATGCTTTTAAACATAATAGCGTTGCAGTACACGTTGTAGATAATGTAGGTAATGATATGATGAGTCAAGTATCATTCAATTATATTGGTGGAACTTATAGTGACAAATTGCAAGAATATCACAAAGAGTATAGTGAATTGGTTTGGGATAGTTACAACGCAAGCACGCAAAGTGCAATAAATAAAAAATATTCTTCTCTTAATAATTATTTGATTACAAATAACACACAAAATACTGATTTTGATAAATTATTTGCGGAGATGGATAAATTAATATTAGGTACAAATAATTATACTTATATTATAAAAAATGTGCCTAACTATATTTCTAGTAATATTAAGTATGAGATAGAAGCAAGTGATATTGCCGATTATAAAAAAGGCGATAATATAAAACTTTATTTTGAAACAATAGCTATTGATAATGCTAGTGAATATGTAAGTAAAGCAGAATTCAAAAAAGGATTTTGTGAAGGTTTTAGTTTGAATGCATATCATTATGATACTTTGCTTGAAAATCTAAGTAAAGGTATAAATATAGAAATGTTAATGCCGAATGGCTACAGTTCTAGGCAGATAGCTTTATTCGATGCTAATACCGGAGAAAAAATAGATATAGTTATTTATAATAGCAGTACTATTAATTTTACAATGAAAGGTAGTCAAGATTTTGTTATGGTTATACAAGGCGATACCCAGAGAGATGAGACTCAATTACCAACACCTAAGACAATAAAAATATTTGGAAAATCTTTAAGTTATGGAGTTTTCTTCGGTGTAGTTTTTGGGACTTTGGGAGGAGTTATTATAATAATAGGTGTTATGATTATATTAAGAAGAAGGCATAAAAAATGATGGGAGAAAATTTGAGATATGTTGGTGCAAACAAAAGGATATTCCCTAGACGGAATAAATGGGTTTTTAGTTGAGGTAGAAGTTTTTAGCCAAAAAGGCTTGCCCTCGTTAGATATAGTTGGACTTGCTAGTAATACAGTCCGAGAATCTAAAGAGAGAATGCGTTCGGCTATTAAAAACAGTGGTTTTGATTTTGGAGTACATAAGACTGTTATTAACTTAGCCCCTGCTGATGTAAAGAAAGAGGGTAGTACATTAGATTTGCCTATAGCCGTAGGTTATTTAGCTAGTATAGGTGCTATTCCTATTAAAAATTGTGAAAAGTACATTATGATAGGCGAATTATCATTAGATGGTAGTTTGCGTAAAGTAAACGGTGTTATGCCACTACTTATTAGTGCATTGCAAAATGGCTTTAAAAATTTTATTGTGCCTAAGAAAAATGAGAAAGAGGCAAGTTATATTAAGGGTGCTACAGTATATGCACTTGATAATCTTTCAGAAGTAGTCAATTTGCTGATTGGTTTTACTTATAAGCCAATAGAATCTAATTGTTATATTGAGCAAAAACAAATACTACCATTGATAGATTTGAAAGATATAAAAGGTCAGATGATAGCAAAAAGGGCTTTAGAAATTGCAGTTAGTGGCGGACATAACTTATTATTAAACGGTACGCCTGGTACGGGTAAAACAATGCTTGCAAAAGCTGTCCCCGGAATTATGCCATCGATGACATTTGAAGAGGCGATAGAAGTTACTAAAATACATTCAATTTGTGGACTTGTAGACCCGCAAGAAGGAATAGTAAGTATTAGACCATTTCGAACCCCTCATCATACGGCGAGTACATTTAGCATAACAGGTGGCGGAACAAAGGCAACTCCGGGTGAAGTTAGTTTGGCACATAATGGAGTTTTGTTTTTAGATGAAATGCCAGAGTATCAAAGGAAAACTTTAGAGGCACTAAGGCAACCATTAGAAGATGGTATTATTCATATATCTAGAGTGTCAAAAACAGTAGAGTATCCTGCACATTTTATGTTAATTGCTAGTATGAATCCCTGTCCTTGTGGTTATTATGGAAGTAATGGACCTAGACAATGTACTTGTACTTCTAGAGAAATATTGAATTATGTAAAAAAAATAAGTGGACCTTTACTTGATAGAATTGATTTATATGTAATGGTTGACAATATAGAATACAGTGAATTCAATTCAAAAAGGGAAAGCGAAGATAGCGAGACGGTAAGGAAGAGAGTTGTAAGAGCGAGAAACACCCAAATAAAGCGATTTGAAGGTCAAGACATATATACTAATTCACAAATGAGTAACGCCCAAATAAAACGCTATTGTGCCATTGATCCACAATGTGAAAAATTATTGGAAAATGTTTTTGTTGGACAAGGGCTTAGTCCTAGGGCAACGGTAAGAATAATTAAAGTTGCTAGAACGATTGCGGACCTTGCCGAGAGTGAAAATATAACAATTGACCATTTGGCTGAAGCGATTCAATATAGAGTCCTTGATAAGAAAGGAATGATGGAATTATGATGAATTTGGAGCAAAAAGCTATATATGCAATTTTGCATACAAATGGCATTGGAAATGTAAAAGGTCGTAAAATAATTGACACAGTAAATAAAATTGGTATAATGATTGAGGACATAGATAGCATAAAAGCTCAATTATGTAGTGTAATAACCAATAATGAGTATAACAAAATATGCGAAACCATAAGTGAAATTGATTTTGATGATATCGAAAATAAATTGGAAAAATACGATACTAGATTAATTACTTATAGAGATAAAGAATATCCACAAGCGTTATACAAACTAACTGATATGCCACTTATTTTATATTGTCGTGGTAATATAGATTTGCTTAAATCGGATTGTTTTGCTGTGGTAGGTACTAGGTATCCTACAAAATACGGGATACGAATATGTGAAGAATTTGTTGCGAAGTTAGCCGAACGGTTTTGTATAGTTAGCGGGCTAGCTAGAGGAATAGATAGTAATGCACATAATGTTACATTGCAAAATATGGGTAGCACGATAGCCGTGCTTGGTTGTGGGGTTGATATAGTGTATCCCAGTGAAAATTCAAATTTGTATAAAGAAATAATTAAGAATGGATTAATAATTAGTGAGTATGATATTGGTATGCAAGCTAATCCGTACAACTTTCCAGCACGGAATCGTATTATAAGCGGATTAAGTTGTGGAATATTAATTCCTGAAGCTGGTGAAAAAAGTGGTTCGATGATAACACTTGAATATGCAGAAAAACAGGGTATAAGCGTTTTTTGTGTGCCAGGAAGTATTTATAATAAAGCAAGCGCCGGTTGTAACCGTAGTATAAGAGAATGTCAAACCCGTGTTGCTGTAAATGTAAATGATATATATGATGAATTAGGTTTGACAAGAGTAAAAGTAACAAAAGTATCTGATATGCAACTTGATGTGAATGAAGATAACATATTAAGGGCATTGGAGAAAAATGGAGAAATGCATTTTGAAGAACTTATAAATGTAGTAGACATTAGTGTTCCGCAGTTGAATTCTTTACTTATAAGAATGTCGGCAGTGGGACTTATTAATAAAACCAAATTTAACTATTGGAGTGTGTAATGAAAAATTTAGTAATTGTAGAATCACCATCGAAGGCAAAGACAATACAAAAGTATTTAGGAAAAGATTTTAAGGTATTAGCAAGTAGTGGACATGTTTGTGACTTACCCGAAAAAAGTCTTGGGATAGATATTGAAAATAATTTTACTCCCAAATATGAAGTTCCTAAAGATAAAAAGAAAAAAGATATTATCAAACAATTAAAAGATGCAGTTAAAGAATGCGATTTCGTATATATAGCAGCCGATCCTGATAGAGAAGGAGAAGCTATTAGTTGGCATTTGAATAATATTTTGGAACTTGGCGATAAGGTAAATAGAATAGAATTTAACGAAATTAGTTGCAAATCTGTAAATGAAGCACTTACAAAACCTCGTAAAATAAATCAAAATTTGGTTGATGCACAACAAGCCAGAAGAATAATTGACAGATTAGTTGGTTATAAAGTTAGTCCAATTCTTAATAAGAAAATAAGACAAGGTTTGTCTGGTGGCAGAGTGCAAAGTGCAGCATTAAAAATGCTTGTTGATAGAGAAAGAGAAATTAGAAATTTTGTACCTGTAGAATATTGGAATATTAATGCCATACTTTCTCAAAAAGAAAATATAAAAGAATTTAAGTGTGCACTAAATGATTACAATGGTAAAAAATTTGAAATAAATAATCAAGAAAGAGCAGATAACATATATGGTATGTTAAAGGCTACTAAGGCTTGGACAGTTGATAAAGTAACAAGAGGTAAAAGCAAATCAAGACCTAATGCACCTTTTACAACTAGTACCTTGCAACAAGATGGATCTAATAGATTACAAATAACCGCTCCTGAAGTTATGAGAATAGCACAACAACTTTATGAAGGTGTTGATTTACAGGGGGAAGGACATACAGCTTTGGTTACTTATATTCGTACTGATAGTGTAAGAATTAGTCCTGATGCACAACAAGCTGCACTTGAATATATTGGAAAAAATTATGGAAAAGATTATGTACCGAAAACACCTAATTTTTATTCTACAAAAAATAATAAAATTCAAGATGCACATGAGGCGATTAGACCTATATCTTTAGAGCGCACTCCCGATAGTATTAAAGATACAGTAAATCGTAATCAATATAGATTATATAAATTAGTATATGATAGATTCTTAGCAAGTCAAATGACTGACGCACAATATGATACTTTGAAAGTTCATATTAATGCTGATTGTAAGGACAATAAGAATTTTGGTTTTAAAATTAGCGGTAAGACAGTCGTATTCAATGGATACACAGTACTTTATGAGAATGCTAAAACAGAAGAAGATGAAGACTCTGTAAATAAAAAAATACCTAATTTACAAGAGGGCGAGTTGTTGGAATTAATAGAAGTTACTAAAGACCAAAAATTCACAAAACCTTCACCTCGTTTTACTGATGCATCACTTGTTAAAGCAATGGAAGAAAACGGTGTAGGTAGACCTAGTACTTACGCAACTGTAATTTCTACTTTAGCTAAAAGAACTTATACTGAGAAAGAAGGTAAAGCAATTAAGGCTACTCCTCTTGGAGAAACAGTAACTGAATTTATGGAAAACAATTTCAAAAATATAGTAGATAGCGGGTTTACTGCTGATATGGAAAATAAACTTGATGAAATAGAAGGCGGATTAGACTGGCACGTAATTTTACAAGATTTTTATCCTGATTTTGATAAATGTATAAAGAAAGCATATTCAGCTGATAAGACATTAAAGGTAGAACCTGAAGTAACTGATGTTATTTGTGAAAAGTGCGGTGCTAATATGGTTATTAGAACTGGTAGATATGGCAAATTCTTAGCTTGCCCGAATTTCCCAGAATGTAAAAACATTAAGTCTATTCCTGATATTTGTGGGGTATGTCCTAAATGTGGTGGAGATGTAGTTAAGAAAAAAACCAAGAAAGGCAAAATCTTCTATGGTTGTGGTAATTATCCTAAGTGTGACTTTATGAGTTGGGAATTGCCTGCTCCTCATTTTTGTCCTAAATGTGGCGGAATAATGAGAGTAGTAGAAAAAGAAGGTAATAAGAAGTATATCTGTATTAATAAAACTTGCAACTATACTGAAATAGTAGAAACCAAAGAAATAGAAGAAAGTGCAAACTAAAGTACGCATAATAGGTGGCGGATTGGCTGGAGTAGAGGCTGCTTACCAACTATTAATTAGAGGATATGAAGTAGACCTTTATGAAATGCGTCCTAAAGTTAGGACGGCTATTCATCAAACTGATAAATTGTGTGAATTGGTTTGTAGCAATAGCTTAAAATCTGTTGATGTAAATACTTCACAAGGGTTGTTAAAATACGAGCTTGATAAAATGAATAGCTTAGTATTACGATGTGCAAGAATTTGCAGCGTCCCCGCAGGTGGAGCATTGGCTGTAGATAGACATTTGTTTTCTGAAAAGGTAGAAGAAGAATTATCAAAATTTGATAAGCTAAATATAATCAGAGAAGAATGTTTGGAAATAGATGATTATACAATTATTGCATCGGGTCCGCTTACAAGTGATAAATTAAGTGAAAAAATTGCCGAATTTTTAGGCGAAAGCGATTTGCACTTTTTTGATGCAGTAGCTCCTATAGTGAGTTTTGATAGTATAGATATGGAAAATGCTTTTTATCAAGGTCGTTATAATAAAGGCGGAGATGATTATCTAAATTGCCCTTTAAATAAAGAGGAATATGAGAATTTTCAGAACCAACTTAGTTTAGCCGAAAGAGTTATTCAAAAGGACTTTGAAAAAAAAGAAATATTTAGTGCATGTATGCCAATTGAAGTAATGGCAAATAAAGGTATAGACACTATGCGTTATGGACCGCTAAAACCAGTCGGTATTTATAACCCGGTTACAAATATTAGACCTTATGCGGTGGTACAATTGCGTAAAGAAGATAATTATAACAAGCTTTATAATTTAGTTGGATTTCAAACGAATTTGAAGTTTGGCGAACAAAAAAGAGTGTTTAGTATGATTCCAGCACTTAAAAATGCTGAATTTGTACGATTCGGAGTTATGCACCGTAATACATTCATAAATGCACCTAAATTGCTTGATACTACATTTGCTACCAAACAAAATAAAAACATTTATTTTGCGGGACAAATAAGTGGAGTAGAAGGCTATTTAGAAAGTGTACTAAGCGGATTATTAGCGGGAATAGGTATGGCGAGAAATTTAGAAGGCAAAGAAAAAATTTGTCCACCACCTACTACTGCAAGTGGAAGTTTAACAAGGTATGTTGCTAGTGCAACTACCAATTTTCAACCTATGCACGTAAGTTTTTCTTTAATGCCCGAACTTGGATTTCGAGTTAGAGAAAAGGCAAAAAGAAAAGAGGCATATAGTGAAAGAGCGAGAAAAGATTTAATAAAATTTTTGGAAGAGCTTAAATAAGGAGAAAACAAATGGATTTATTAGGAACAACAATCTGTGCAGTTAGCAGAAATGGTATTACCGCAGTTGCTGGCGATGGTCAAGTAACTATGGGTAACAGCATTATTATGAAAGGCAATGCAAAAAAAGTTAATAGAATTTATAATGACAAAGTTATTGTTGGGTTTGCTGGAAGTGTTGCTGATGCGTTTGCTTTAAGTGAAAAGTTTGAAGAAATGTTGCAAAAATATTCGGGCAATCTTATGCGTAGTGCAGTAGAACTTGCCGAAGCTTGGAGAAAAGGTAATATGCCAAGAAATTTGGAAGCATTACTAATTGTAGCAGATAAAGAAAATTTATATGTTTTGAGTGGCGATGGCAATGTTATCGAACCTGAAAGTGGCTGTTGTGCCATCGGAAGTGGTGGTAATTATGCGTTAAGTGCTGCAAGAGCATTACTAGAAAATACTGATATGACAGCTGAAGAAATTGCTAGAAAAGCAATGAAAATAGCGGGCGATATTTGTATTTTTACAAATTACAATGTAATAGTTGAAACCGTTTAGAAAGGTTTATAGGAGGTAAAAAGATGGAACTTACACCAAAACAAGTTGTAGCGGAATTAGATAGATATATAATTGGGCAAAATGATGCCAAAAAAGCAGTAGCGGTAGCACTTCGTAATCGATATAGAAGAAGAATGCTAACTGATGAAATGAGAGATGAAATCACTCCTAAAAATATTATTATGAAAGGTCCTACCGGGGTAGGTAAAACTGAAATTGCAAGAAGACTTGCAAAATTAGTTAAGGCACCTTTTGTTAAGGTAGAAGCTACTAAATTTACTGAAGTAGGTTATGTAGGTAGAGATGTAGAGAGTATGGTTCGTGATTTGGTAGAGGCTTCTATAAGAATTGTTAGAGAAGAAAAATTTGCGTATGTAGAACCAAAAGCAAAAGAAGCAGCACAAGGTAAATTGATAAATGCAATTATGCCTGCTATGCGTAAAAGTAGTAGATATTCGGAACTTAGTGAAGATGATTTGAAAGCAAAGGTAATTAGTGATTTGCAAAGCGGTAAATTAGATAGGATACCGGTAGAATTGGAAGTTGATGATGCACCTAAGAATATACAATTAGGACCTATAGGAATGGGCGGCGGTGGTGCCGATAACAACATTGGTGATATTCTTGGTCGTTTTATGCCTAAGCAAAAAAAGAAAAGAAAAATAAATATTGCTGAAGCATTGGAAATATTTACTCAAGAAGAGGCAAATAAATTAATTGATACTGATGCTATTAATAAAGAAGGCTTGGAAAAAGCGGAACAAGATGGAATTATATTTGTAGATGAAATGGATAAAATTGCATCAAAAGGCGAAAGTAGAGGGCCAGAAGTAAGTAGAGAAGGCGTACAAAGAGATATATTACCGTTAGTTGAAGGCTGTACTGTAAACACTAAGTATGGCAATATAAAAACGGACTTTATTTTGTTTATTGCGGCAGGAGCTTTTCATACGGCTAAGGTAAGTGACCTTATACCAGAATTGCAAGGCAGATTCCCTGTATTGGTAGAATTGCAAAGTCTTACTGAAGAGGATTTTGAAAAAATTCTTAAAGAACCAGATAATGCTATAATTATGCAATATGCAGCGATGCTACTTGTAGACAAGGTAGAGCTTAAATTTACCGATGATGCAATAAAAGAAATGGCAAGAATTGCATTTATTGAAAATGAAAATAAAGAAAATATTGGTGCTCGTAGATTACACGCAATAATGGAAATGCTTCTTGAAGATGTTTCATATAATGCAAGTGGTGAAAATGATGTGCCTATCGAGCTTGTCGTTGACAAAACTTTTGTACAAAAGAATTTGGAAAAGGCATTAAAGACAACAAATTTGAGAAAATATATATTGTAAATTTTATTATAAAGGAAAAAGAAAATGATTTTTATACCAAAAGGGACAAAAGATGTTTTGCCACAAAATAGTTACAAATGGCATTTTATTGAAAATAAAATTAGAGAACTAACTGATGAATTTGGTTTTCAAGAAATAAGAACGCCCGTTTTTGAGCATACCGAACTTTTTTTAAGAGGTGTAGGCGAAACAACTGATATTGTAAATAAAGAAATGTATACTTTTATGGATAAGGGCAATAGAAGTATGACTCTAAAGCCTGAGGGTACAGCGGGAGTAGCAAGAAGTTTTATTGAAAACGGACTTGCTAATAACCCTATGCCTATGAAAATGTACTACCTAACTCCGGTCTTTCGTTATGAAAAACCACAGTCGGGAAGATTACGAGAGCATCATCAATTTGGTATAGAATTATACGGTAGTTATGATGCTAAAGCAGATGTGGAAGTAATAAGTTTGGCAAAAACTTTACTTAATAGATTGGGCATTAATGAGTTAGAATTAAATATAAATAACATTGGTTGTCCTACTTGTCGTAAAGATTTCAGTAAAGCTTTACAAGATTATTTTGGACAGTATAAAGATAAATTGTGTCCTACTTGTCTTGAAAGATTAGAAAAAAATCCGCTAAGAATACTTGATTGTAAAGTGCCTGAATGTATAGAAATTGCTAAAAATGCTCCAATTGTGCTTGATTATCTTTGTAATGATTGTCAAAAACATAATAAAGCGACCCAAAGTTATCTTGATGCTTTAGGAATTAAGTATAAAATTAATCCATTAATAGTAAGAGGACTTGATTATTATACTGGTACTGTGTTCGAATTTGTGTCTACAGCAATAGGCAGTCAAGGTACTGTTTGTGGTGGTGGTAGGTATAACAACCTAGTAACTGAAATAGGTGGCAAGGAAATGCCTGCTGTTGGGTTTGGTATGGGCTTAGAAAGACTAATTATGGTTATGGAAAAAGCTAATGTATCATTCGGACAAGAAAATTTATGCAAGATTTATATTGCACCTATTGGAGAAGAGCAATACAAAATAGCTTTCAAAACTGTTTATGATTTGAGAAGTAATGGTATTATTGCAGAAACTGACCTTATGAATAAAAGCGTTAAGGCACAACTAAAATATGCAAATAAAATTGGTTGTGAATATGTGGTTGTGCTTGGCGAAAATGAAGTTATTAATAATAAAGTATTATTAAAAAATATGGCAACTAAAGAAGAAAAAGAAATTGCTTTAGACGATTTATTAAACGAAATAAAATAAAATAAAATAATATAAAAGATTATAAAATTAAAAATATATATTAATGTCATTTATCGGTAGCCATAGCTACCAATAAATGACATTTTTAGGAGAAACGATGAAAGTATATTTGGATAATGCAGCGACAACTAAGCTAGATAAATGTGTATTAGATGAAATGATACCATATCTTACTGATGTGTATGGCAACGCTTCAAGTATTCATAGTTTTGGCAGAGAAGCACAAGAAGCTGTAGATAATGCAAGAATGAAAATAGCTAAATTGTTAGGTGCAACAGATAGTGAAATTTATTTTACTAGTGGTGGCACTGAAAGCGATAATTGGGTATTAAATGGAATTGCTAAAAATTATAAAAATAAAGGTAAGCATATAATAACGACTAAAATAGAACACCCTGCTATGCTTAACACCTGTGCTAAGTTGGAAAAAGAGGGTTACTCTATTACTTATCTAGATGTAAATAAGGAAGGTATTATAGAACTTTCTAGTTTGGAAAACGCAGTTAGGGAAGATACAATTTTGGTATCAGTTATGTTTGCTAATAATGAAATAGGGTCAATTCAACCAATAGAAAAAATCGGTGCATTTTGTAAGGAGAAAGGAATTTTATTTCATACAGATGCAGTGCAAGCAGCAACTAGTATAAGAATTGATTTAAACAAATTTAATATCGATATGCTAAGTATGTCGGCACATAAGTTTAATGGACCTAAAGGTGTAGGCTTATTATATATTAGGAATGGTATTAATATCGCTTCGTTTATAAATGGCGGGCATCAAGAACGCAACTACAGAGCAGGGACAACAAATACTCCTGCAATAGTTGGTATGGCGAAGGCTTTAGAAATCACATATAAAAATATGGAAGAAAATAATAAAAAGATTCTAAAGTTGCGTGATTATTTTGTGGATAAAATATTGGAAAATATTCCTGATTGTAAAATTAATGGGTCTAAAAATAATAGGTTATTAGGTAATGTAAATATAGGTTTTGATTATGTAAAAGGCGAAAGTATGGTAATTGCCCTTGACCTTAAGGGAATAGCTGTAAGTAGCGGTTCTGCCTGTGTGGCGGGAAGTAGTGAGCCTAGTTATGTAATTGCGGCACTTGGCGGGAAAAAAGAAGATTCTGAAAATTCAGTTAGATTTAGTATTGGAAAGGATAATACTATAGAAGAAATTGATTATACAATAGAAGTTTTAATAAAATTAGTTTCAAAAATGCGAGAAGTATCATCGCTTTTCAAAATAATTAAGGGTGGTACACTAGAAGTATAAATAAATAAAATTTATTTAATTTTATACACAAAAAAACAAGGTGCTTGATATGTAATCACCTTATTTTTATTAGTAAAAAGATAAAATTAATTTTTATAAAATTAACCTTGTTTCTTTTGTGTTCTTAGGCAACGAGTGCAAACATATTCATTATCAACACTTCCGTTTTCGTTAACTACTTTTACTTTATGAAGGTTAACACCCCAAGTTCTGTTTGATTTTCTATGACTGTGGCTGACATTGTTACCTGACATTTGTTTTTTACCACATACGCTACATACTCTACTCATTTTCAATACCTCCTACTTAAATAGTGCGATGTAATTATACAATTAATTTTGATATTTGGCAATCAATTTTCAATAGTTTTTTAATAGTTTTTAATAGTTTTATAAAATACTTGCTTTATTTGCGTTATTATATTATTATTGTTAGTGTAAAGAATACAATTATTATATTAAATACAAAATATCTTTAAAGGGGAGAAGGCAATGGCATTACAAACTTCTAATATATATGGCAATATTTCCATTAGTGATGATGCAGTAACAATTATTGTTAGTAAAGTAGCAAAAGATTGTTGCGGAGTTGCCGAGCTTGTTAGTCGTCGCCTAAGCGATAGCGTATTAAAGATATTTAATAAAGAGCCAGTTTCTAAGGGCGTTAAGCTAGTAACAATGGATAATAGAATATTTATAGATATATATATTTTAGTATTTGATGGTATTAGTGTAGATGCAGTTGTTTCATCAGTTAAGTCTTCTGTTACTTATCACGTAGAGAAATTTACGGGTATGCGAGTGAAGTCTGTAGATGTTCATGTAGTAGGAATGAAGCTATAAAAAGAGAGGAATAATGATAAATTTATTAGATAATGCACAAATAATAAAAATGTTTAAAGGTGCTTATCAGAATTTAATGCTGAATAAAGATTTGGTAGATAGTTTAAATGTTTTCCCTGTTCCTGATGGGGATACTGGTACCAATATGGGATTGACCATGACTTCGACAGTGAAGGAAATGGAAGCGGTAAATTCTGAAGATGTTCCTACAATAATGAATGCAATTGCTAAAGGTGCTCTTAAGGGAGCTAGGGGGAATAGTGGTGTTATTTTAAGCCAAATTTTCAAAGGTATTACCCAAACTTTTGTAGAAGCTAAAGTTTATAATACAAAAACTTTTGCTAAAGGTATGGTAAATGGCTCGGCAATGGCGTATAATGCGGTCACTCAGCCTAAAGAAGGTACTATCCTTACTGTTATTCGTATGATGAGTGAATATGCGATACGGATTGCTGTAAGAACGACAGATTTTGAATCATTTTTTAAGAAAATTATTGATAAAGGCATAGAAGTGTTAGATGACACTCCTAATATGTTAGAGGTTTTGAAGAAAGCTGGGGTTGTAGATAGTGGCGGTCAAGGACTTATTTTTATATTTATAGGAATGTACAATGTGCTTGCTGGTATCGAAATGAAAGCTGTAGATTTGGATTCTGAAACAAAAGAAAGTGAAAAGGTAATGGCTTTTGATAACGATGTCCACGACTTGGAAAATATCAAATTCACCTATTGTACAGAATTTTTTATTCTTAATATTAAAAAGCAAACAACAATGGCAGATATAGATAAATTGCGTGATAAACTTACTTTATTGGGTGATTGTGTACTAGTAATTGGGGATTTGGAACTAATAAAAGTTCATCTTCATACTAATCAACCAAACATTGCACTTGGTTATGCTCTAGAATTAGGCGAGTTAAATTTACCAAAAATAGAAAATATGAAAGAACAAAACCGTCAACTAAAATCTAAGAAAAAAGCCGAGAGAAAACAAATGGCTTTAATTTCAGTTTGTAGTGGAGATGGCTTTAGGACAGTATTTGAAGAACTTAATGCTGATGCCGTATTGGAAGGCGGTCAAACAATGAATCCAAGCGTTGATGATATTGTTAAAATAGTAAATTCTGTAAATGCAAATAATGTATTTATATTGCCTAATAATAAAAATATCATACTTGCGTGTGAGCAAGCAAAAGACCTCGTTGGGTGTAATTTGGTAGTCATAGCTACAGTTAACGTAGCACAAGGGGTTGCCGCAGCAATGAACTTTAATAATGAATGTACTGATGTGGAGCAATTAAAAGAAGCTATGGATAATTCTATTAAGGCAATTAGCTGTATTCAAGTGACACACGCGGTTAGGGAAACTACAATTGATGGATTTTCTTTGAAAATGGGAGATATTATTGCATTAGAAAAAAATATTATTGCTAAGGGCGATAATGTTGATAATGTAGTGATTGATGCGCTAAATACAAAAGATGCTGAAGATGTTTGTGTAATTACAATGTTTTATGGTGAAGATGTAAAAGAAGCAGATGCAGAGAAATTGCAAAATAGAATTATGGAATTATTTCCTAATAGTGATGTTTTGTTATTATATGGCGGTCAACCACATTATTATTATTTGTTAAGTATAGAATAAATGTTATCTGAAATTAAGGGAGTGGGCGAAAAAACTTTAACGATTTTTAATAAATTAGGTATAAATACCGCTCGGGATTTACTCAATACACTTCCAAAATCTTATGTTGATTTATCGTCAGCAATACCTCTAAAAGAGGCTATTGAGGGCGATTTTTGTTTAGTTGATTTAATTATAACCGAAAAGAATAATTTGGTTAGAAAAGGCAAATTAACTATTTTTAAGGTACTAGCTAAAAATGGCGAAAATGAAGTTATTTTAGTTTGGTATAATTCACCTTACATAATCAAAATTTTAGAAGTTGGAAAGGTTTACACAGTTTATGGTAAACTAAAAATAAATAATTTTCATTATGAATTTGATAATCCAAAATATGAAATAAAAAGTGAAATGTCGCAATTTAGCGGGGTTCATCCTATTTATCGTACTAGAGGACTAATCAGTCAAAAAGTATATGGGAATATTGTTAATCAGTGCCTTATTGATGCTAAAGTAGAAAGCGTAATATCATCAAATTTGGAAGAAGAAAACAAACTTATTCCGTTATATGATGCTTTTAAGTGTGTGCATCAACCAGAGAATATGAATATTAAAAAAGCAACGGATAGAATTAGACTGGAAAAATTAGTAAGGCGAATTGCTGGTTTTCAATTGGCTAAGAAATCAACAATAAATTTAGAAAAATTTAAGTATAATAATAAATTTAATATTGCGAATTATAATAATATTTTGCCATTTACATTAAATAAGTCGCAATTTGAAGCAGTACAAAAAATTACTGATATTATGCAAAAAGGCGAAAATTTGAACGGATTACTTTGTGGTGATGTAGGTAGTGGCAAAACAATCGTAAGTTTTTTAATTAGCTTTTATGTGGTTGATAACGGTTATCAAGTGGCTATTATGGCACCAACAGAATTGCTTGCCAGGCAGCATTATTTGTCATTACAAAAATTGATTGGGAATAATGAAAAATATAAGATTGCATTGCTTACATCTTCAATTGTGGCAGCGCAAAAAAAGAAAATTATAAGTGAATTAGAAAATCATAAAATTGATATTTTGGTAGGTACGCAATCGCTTTTGAACAAAAAAATAAAATTTGATAAACTAGCTTTTGTTGTTGAAGATGAGCAACATAAATTTGGTGTGGCACAAAGAACATTATTGATTGATAAAGGAAAAAGTGTAGGTGTACTTACCTTAAGTGCTACGCCTATTCCACGGTCAATACAATTAGTTGCTTATGGCGATATAGAAAGATTTTTTATAGAAAACCGCTTTGAAAGTAAAACTACGACAGCCATAGTGCCTTTATTAAAAAGAAATTCTATGTGGAATTATTTATTTGATGAGTGTATTAAAAAAGGTGGGCAAGCATATATTGTTGCTCCAAAAATTGAAGATGTTGAAGGATTTGAGGGTGAATGTGTAAATGAACTTTATCAAGAAATAATTAGAATTTTGCCTAAAAATAAAGTTGGACTATTGCACGGTAAACTAAAGAATGAAGAAAAAAATAAAATACTTGATAATTTTGCACAAAACAAAATTTCTATACTAATTTCAACTACAGTTGTTGAAGTGGGAATTGATGTGCCTAATGCAAATATTATGGTTATTATGCAAGCCGAAAATTTTGGACTAGCAACAATGCACCAACTTAGGGGCAGAGTTGGTAGAGGTGGACAAAAATCCTATTGTTTTTTATATACCGAAAAGGAAATTACTACAGGACTTAATATTCTTACGCAAACAAGTAATGGTTTGGAAATTGCAGAAAAAGACTTTGATATGCGTGGAAGTGGAGAAATTTTTGGGCTAGAGCAGTCTGGGCGTTGTTCTCTTGATAATGTGACAATGAAACAACTTTGTCAAGCTAGGGATATTGTCGCTAAACTCGATTTAGATTTTTTGCGTCCACAGCTTGAAGATGATATTGCTATGTTTGCACTTGATGATGTTTCTTTAACTTAAATTATCCGAATATTTATAAAAATAACTATTGATTTTAATTCGATTTGATGATATATTATATATATATAAATATAAATATACTATAATACTTCGGAGTTTGCAAATGAATAAAATATCAAAAATATTATTACTATTGTTATTAGTTATATGTGTTGGATTGTCAGCAGTTGCTTGTGCTGGAACTGGCGATGACGAAATCGTTTATGATAATATAGAAACTATAACAGTTAATGAAGGAAGCATAGAAAATGGTTTCTTGATTAATGATTTTAACATTAATAAAATATTATTAGATATAAAATATAAAGATAGTTTAGATGAAAAAGGACACGAAGTAAAAGGCGAAACAGTGCAAATTCCAGCTAATATGAATATGGTTCGTGCTGAAGATAAAGTACAATTAAGTGTTCCTGGTTCCAAAACTATCATTCTAATTTATGGGCAATATGAAATTTCTTTTATTTTAAAATTATATGCGGAAGAAATAACCAAATATGATGTTTCCTTTTTAGATGTAGATGGTAACATATTAGGCGATATTCAACGTGTTATCAAAGGTGGTACTGCACAAGAAGGTATTTATCCAATAATAGAGAATTATGATTTTATAGGTTGGACAGATAGAGATACAAATATGATTTCTTCTTATAATAATATAATAAAAAATACAATTTTAATAGCTACTTATGAACCAAAAGCGTATGTTGTTAAATATTTTACAGTGGTAGAAAATAAAATTCAAGATTCTGATTCTGCTGTAGGAGGAGATGATTCTACACCGAGTACTGTTAGAACTGAAATTTCTACTGTCAATGTCCCTCGTGGTAAAAGTGCATTAACTTACGCACCAGAAATACCTGTAATGCCCGGCTATAGCAACGGAAGATGGGAAAACGAAGAAGGAATGGCCATTATCAATGGTTCTGTTTTAGAATTTAATGCCATTTATGACCAAGATACCGTTGTTGTTACTTTTAATTATAAGAAAAATAATGATGAACCGGTTGATGAAACTAAAAATTATTATATTGGAGATGAAATAACTCAAGCGTTTGATGCTGAATCAAAAAGTGGTAAATTTAAGTTTGTTGGTTGGTACACAAAGCAAGTTGATTTAATGAATCCAGGTAGTAGTACAATAATTTATAAAAATGTTTCTTTCCCTTACATAATAAATTCGGAAATGACATTTGTTGCTGAATATATTAATGTAGCTGAAGGAAATGTAAGTTTTACTACAAATGATGGAGGAGACACATACATAGTAAATGGTTTTAATAACGATACTGATGTAGTTGTTATTCCAAACACTTACAATTCCAAACCTGTTGTGGGTATAACTCCTAGTGAAACTTTATTTGCAAAAAAGCAAATAAGCGAATTTGTGGTTAGTACCGAAAATCAATATTTTAAAGTTGAAGATGGTGTTTTGTATAATTTTGATAAAACGACCTTACTTGCTTATCCGAATACAAGCACGCTTAAAAATATTATTTTGCCAAGCACCGTAGAAAACATAGAAAAATATGCGTTTTACAATGCAAATAACTTACATAATATTACATTTGATAGCAAATTAAAAAATATTGGGAAATATGCGTTTGCAAATTGTGGAAATTTGTTAAAATTAGAATTACCTGATAGTTTGTTAGTAATCAATGATTATGCTTTTAGTATGAATAATGGTTCTTTAATAAGTGAAATTACTTTTATTGGTGATTCAAAACTAACATCAATAGGTTATAAGGCATTTGATGGTTTGGAGCAACTTACTGAATTTGATTTGCCTGCAACAGTTACTTATTTGGGAAGCGGTGCTTTTATTAATTGTGTAAATTTAGATAGTATAGCAGTTTCTAATAATAATGCAAATTTTGTAGTAGATGAGAATGATGGAATCTTATATAATATTGACAAA
>JBAXZI010000007.1:0-50470 GCA_041670385.1 Clostridia bacterium
GGATATGACCATTCTTTAGCTATAAGTTCTAATGGTGAGTTATATTCTTGGGGATATAATAGTTGTGGGCAAATAGGCAATAATTCAATTATAGATGTTAATATACCAAAGCATATATTAATAAGTGAAAATATTATAAAAATTGCTTGCGGGTCTTGCCATTCTTGTGCAATAACAGCTGATAATCGTTTATATACTTGGGGTAATAATAGTGATGGACAAATTGATGATAATTCTTATACAAATGCACTTGTTCCCAAAAACATTTATTTATCAGGAACAAAATGTGCCGAAATTGCTTGTGGAAAAAATTATACACTTGCATTAACCAATAACAATAATTATTATGCGTGGGGTAATAACGATTATGGACAATTAGGCGATAAAACAACTACATGTTGTAAGGAACCCAAAAATATTGTTATGTACGGAGGAGTTAAATTTATTAAAATTGCTTGTGGAGAAACAAATTCAATTGCTATAAGTACTGATAATAATTTATATGTTTGGGGAAATAATAAAGAAAGTCAATTAGGCAACGGAAATACTTATAATGCGAATTGTCCACAAAATACAACGTTAAAAGGTATTGCAATTAGTAAAATTGCGAGTGGTGCTGCACACGCATTGGCAGTAAGCAATACAGGTAAATTGTATTCTTGGGGAAATAATGACAATGGGCAGTTGGGTGATTGCACTACGCAAGAAAGCAATTTGCCACAACAAATAATACTTTCTGGAGAAAAATTTAATAAAATTGCCATTGGTGAAACGCATACTATTGCGTTAAGCGACGAAGGCGAATTATATGCTTGGGGAAATAATTCTAACGGGCAGTTAGGGTTAAATTCTAATTTATCTTACGATATTCCACAATATATTGATGTACCAAATGTGAAATTTAGCGAAGTAGCTTGTGGTACTGATTTTTCAATAGCATTAAGTAATGTCGGGGATTTGTATGTATGGGGTAAAAATGATAAGAGGCAGTTGGGTGATAACTCAACAGTTGATGTCAATGCTCCCAAAAAATTAGAATTTGAAAATGTGAAATTTAGCAAAATTGCTTGTGGGGATAGTCATATAACAGCATTAAGTACTACTGGAGAAATATATTCTTGGGGTGATAATACTTCAGGACAAGTAGGGGTTGGCACTACTGAAACAATAAATTTGCCACAAAAATTATTAGTAAATGGAGTAACTTTTATTGATATAGCTTGTAGAATGCAACATTCTATGGCAATTAGTAGCACAGGGACTATTTATGCGTGGGGAAATAATGCAAGTGGACAGATAGGCGATGGAAATGTTGCAAATGTTTTAGAACCAACACCTATTATTGTAAATGATATATAATTTGATAAAATTTCTTGTGGTGATAATTTTAGTATAGCATTAAGCACTTTAGGAAAGGTTTATGCGTGGGGTGATAATACTTATAATCAACAATATAATGAAAATTCTTCTTTAGTGCCACAAATTGTAGAATCAATTCCAAATATGAAAGATATAACTACAGGTAGTGGTTATATAATGGCTTTAAGTAAAGCAAATGAATTGTATGCGTGGGGCGATAATTCTTGTGGGCAATTAGGCGATGGTACAAAATCCATTGTAACAATACCCAAAATTATAACTATACCAGGTATTACTTTTAGTAAAATAGAATGTGGTAGAAATACTACTATTGGACTTACAAACAAAGGTAATCTTTATACTTGTGGAGAAAATGATTTTGGACAACTAGGAATTTCTAGTATGGATAACAAATCTTTACTTACACGCATTTATGTAGCACCCACAACAAATATAGTATATGATTATACAACTAATGGTGGAAGCGAAGAAACAAGTGTTATAAGATATAAAAAAGGTGATGGAATAGATTTATCTATTACAGATGATTCCGATTCATTTATAGGTTGGAATGTAGACAGCGATGCAACTAATGGATTATATAATTTATATTTGAAAGGAAATTTTGATGAAATAACATTATATGCTATTTATAAAAATCAAAAAGTTGTTTTTCCGAATATCCAACACGCAAATTTTGTAATAGCTGAAGGCAGTAATAATCCTATGTTAAGGGGTAATAATTGTAGCTTTACTGCAAATTTAGATAAAGGTTATCAAGGAAATTTACAATTATATATTGGGAATACGAAATTAAATGCTGTAAATGGTATTTATACAATAAATAATATTACTGAAGATATAATAATTACTGATAGGCAAAGTACAGTAAATACAACTAATTATGTAATTAATTATGTACTTGATGGAGGTAATAATAGTTCAAGTAATCCGTTAAGTTATAATGTGGACGATAGCGATTTTATATTACAAAATCCAACGAAGAAAGGTTATACATTTTTAGAATGGACTGAGGGTAAAAACATTTATACTTCAAAAGCAACTGTCCTTACAAGAACGGCAAATTGGATTATAAACAATTATACTATTAGTTATGAATTGAATGGTGGATTTAATGATGCAAGTAATCCTCTTACCTACACTATAGCCAATAGTAATATTATGTTGCAGAATCCAACAAAAAAAGGTTATACCTTTGATAGTTGGGACAAGGGAAGCACAGTAAATACAGCTAACGCAGATAATCAAACAAGAGAAGCGAACTGGACAATAATTAATTATGAAATTGAATATGTATTAAATGGTGGTTCTAACAATTCATATAATCCGATAAGTTATAATGTTGAAGATGATGCAATAATTTTGCGAAATCCTACTAAGCAAGGCTACACATTTGTAAATTGGACAGAGGGGAGTAATATAGTTACTTCCAAAGCTATAAAACTTACTAAAACAGCAAATTGGGCTATTAATAACTATACTATTTCATATAATTTGAATGGTGGAATTAATAGTCAACACAATTCTAAAATATATAATATAGAACAAGAAGATTTTTCTTTGCAAAGCCCTACTAAAACAGGTTATACATTTACTTTTTGGTCAGATGGTGCTCTCATTGAAACTTCGCTTGCAAAAAACATAACCAAAACAGCCAATTGGAACTTAAACACATATGCAATTACTTATAAATTAGATTCTGGAGAAAATAGTGTATGTAACCCTGACAATTATAATGTAGAAAGGGGTGATATCGCTTTGTATAACCCAAGCAAATCAGGATATACATTTATAAATTGGGAAGAGGGTTATTGTATCGATATATCTGATGCAATCGACGTAACGAGAACAGCTATTTGGTCTATTAATACCTATAATGTTACATATCAATTGGATGGTGGAATAAATAATGGAAATAATCCACTAATATATACTGTAGCTGATAGCAATATTACTTTACAAAATCCTAGTAAAAATGGATATACATTTAAAAATTGGAAAGAAGGAGAAACAATTGATACTTCTATAACTTTCAATATAAAAAGGACAGCTATTTGGGAAATAAATACTTATCAAATAACATATGTTCTAAATGGCGGTAAAAATAATGAAAATAACCTGTCTAATTATAAGGTTGAAAATAGCGATTTTACATTACAAAATCCAAGCAGAAAAGGATATACATTTTCAAGCTGGTCACAAGGTAAAGTTGTGGATACAAGCAAAGCTATGGATATTACAAGGACAGCTTGTTGGATAAAAAATAACTATACAATTACTTATAATTTGAATGGCGGGATAAATAATGAAAGCAACCCGATAAATTATAATATAGAACAAAGTAATATTACATTATTAGAACCAACCAAAGAAGGTTTTACATTTTTAGCGTGGACAGAGGGTGCTTTTATTAATACGGCTAATGCATATAATATAACGAGAACAGCTACTTGGACAAATATTGCTTATACAATAACTTATATGTTAGATGGTGGGTCAAATAATCCGAATAATCCTAAAAGTTATACTGTTGAAGATAGCGATATAGTATTACTTAATCCTAATAAAGTAGGTTATACATTTTTGTCTTGGACAGAAGGAAAGAATATCGACACTTCAAATGCTTTAGATTTAATTAAAACGGCAATTTGGACAAAAAATACATTTGAAATTAGTTTTATTAAACAGGATAAAACTATTATTGAAATAAAGACCGGTTGTTTATATGGTGATTTAGTTACGATTCCTACACCAGTATTAAAATACGAAGATTTACATTTCGTTTATGAATTTAGAGGATGGGAACCCGAAGTAGCTAAACATGTTGACGGAGATGCAACATATACTGCAATGTATAATGAAAAATGCAAAGAATTAATGGTTAGTGTTAGTGCCGGATTTGAAAATGATGTGGATGCTAAAATAGAAAATAAATTAGGATTTACTGAGAATAGTATATTTACTGTTAAATAAATAAATGATAGTAATACAAAATTTGAAGATAAAGTTGCTAAGAATTCGTCCATAAAAGTATATGAGGCAGAAATTTATTTGGACAATGCTGAACAAGAATCTTTTGTTGGTGCTTGTACTGTATGTATTAAAATGCCTGGTTATGAAAATGGTACTAAAGTGCAAGTATTGGTAGAAGAAAATGGGAATGTGGTTGCAAAAAATGCTACAATAGAGAATGGCTATACAGTATTTAGTATGCAAAAACCAGGAGAATTTGCAATTGTAACAAAAGAAAATAGCACGAATGCTTCTGTTTGGATTTCATTTATTTCGGCGGGTGTGGCAGTAGTAGTAATCACATTTATAATTGTGTTAATAAAAAAGAAAAAAAAGGAAAAAGTCCCAGCAAAAGCGAATCAAAATAAAATAAAATAAATTTTGAAGAATTGGCGAACAAAAAGGCGAAAACCATTTAGATTTTTGCCTTGAATAAATAATATTACCTTACTTATTATTTTATATTTTTTGGATATAATAAATATAAATAAATTAAAAAATCTACATTATAACTTATGTAGTAAGGTGGAATGTGAATACGCAATATGTAAATGGAAATCCTTTGTTTTCAAAGGCTAAGCAAAAATATGGACAATATCCATATTTGAATGAAGACATAAGTACTGATGTAATAATTGTTGGTGGTGGTGTGACAGGTGCTATTTTGTCACATTATTTCACAAAAAATAATGTGCGATGTGT
Source organism: Clostridia bacterium (assembly GCA_041670385.1). GTDB lineage: Bacteria > Bacillota > Clostridia > Christensenellales > DTU072 > CAG-1782. Next base: position 5,095 of record JBAXZI010000007.1, read on the forward strand.
GTTGCTAGAAAAAGATAGAATAGGTTATTGTAGTACAAGTATAACAACTTCTTTATTGCAATATGAACTCGATAATTGTGTAGAAGATTTAACAAAGTTTACAACAAAAGAAAATGCAATTACTTCATATGGACTTGGTAAAACGGCACTTAAAGAAATAGATGACTTTATATCACAAAATGGAAACAATTGTGATTATGAGAAAAAAGATACGTTACTTTATACAACAAAAAATATGGAAAAGGATATGATACAAAACGAATATCAAATTAGAAAGGAAAACGGATTTGATGTCGAATATATAGAAGAAGCTAACAATCCATTTTGTTTTGACTTGAAAGCAGGGTTATTATCAATAAATGGAGGTGCGCAGCTTGACCCGTTCAAGTTTACACACCAACTTATAGAATTTTCTATAAATAAAGGGTTAACGGTCTTTGAAAACACTGAAATTGTTAGTTTCGAAAATTTTGCTGATAAAATAATTGCAGTAACTGCTTATGGTAATAAAATAATAGGCAAAAAACTCATTATTGCTACTGGATTTGATACCGAGCAATTTACGGATAAAAAATTCGGGACAAAGACTATCACATATAATATCGTTTCAAAACCAATAACTGATTTGTCAGGGTGGTACAATAATTGCTTGATAAGAGATACAAATGAGCCTTATAATTATTTAAGAACAACTAAAGATAATAAAATTATAATCGGTGGTGAAGATACAAATAATTTAGATGATATTTATAAAACAAGTGTTATTGAAAGAAAATATGACGCTTTGGAAAAACATATGAAAAAAATGTTTGGTGAGAACATAGAAATTGATAATAAATATTGTGGTGTTTTTGCATCAACAGATGATAATTTAGGTTTTATTGGTGAGGATAAAGATAACAAAAATCTTTGGTATTGCTTAGGATATGGTGCAAATGGAATGCTTTTTGCGATTTTGGGTGGTATGATGTTAAGCAAATTATACAATGGACAAAGAGATGAAAATTTGATATTATTTGATATTAATCGCTTTTAAGACTAATTATTGTAATTCGAAAGGAAAATTAAATAATCTGGTTTGGTATCAAATTTTATAGTAGTGTAATATAATTAATTATTTAAAAAATTATTGTATGTCTAATATTTTAATAATTTTATAAAACCTTGGGGGGTGATTTATGAAAAGATTCGAAAAATTATTTGTAATTGTATTTGTAGTGATATTCAGTTCTATATTATTGGTTTCTTGTACGGGTATTAAGGCGGATAAAGTATCTAAAGAAAAGAAAATAATGAGCACAGAAAATTTGAATTCTAACCTTTTATCCGAAAAAAATCAAAATTCTTTATTGGGTTTTAGCGGCGAAATAATAAATAGAAATTATAAAAAAGATACTAATTTATTAATTTCGCCTATTTCTATTTATCTTGCTTTAGCTATGCTAACAAATGCCGCAAATGGAGAAACACTTACACAAATGTTAACTTCTTTAGGTTGTGACCAAGAAGAAATAAATACTTATTGTGGTTATTTATATAGCTTATATGCGGAAAATCCAGACAATATTGATGTTGTAGGGATTGCCAATTCTATTTGGTATAATGAAAATAATTTAGGATATACGCCAAAGGATAGTTTTTTAGATATAAATTCTACATATTACGGTGCAGAAATTTATAAAGCTGATTTTACAAAAAAAAGAACAGTTACTGATATAAATAATTGGGTAGATAATAAAACTAATGGAAATATTGATAAAATTATTAGTTCTATAGACCCGATGGTAATAATGTATTTGATAAATACACTTAGTTTTGAAAATCAATGGGATACCTATTTTAGTTCAACCGAAAAGGGCAATTTTACAAATTTTGACGGCAAAAATGTAAACGCAAAATATATTAAGGATAAATTATTAACTTATTATGATAGTGGAAAAGCTTTAGCTTTTTCTTATCCTTTCAAAAATAGGCGTTTTAGCTTTTTAGGAATTTTGCCTAATGGTGATATAAATACTTATTTGTCAGAATTTGATGGGGAAGAATTAGCGAATTTACTTAAAAATCAAAAGGGTTCTAATGTAACAGCAAGAGTGCCATGTTTTTCATATAAATATGATACGTCTTTGAATGAATCTCTAATAGGAATGGGAATGAGTTCTATGTTTAATAATGCAGATTTTTCTAATGGCTGGGATGTTGATGTAGGAGAAGTCAAAGTAGCTGATATTTTGCACAAAACCTTTATTGAAGTAGACAAAAATGGATTGAAAGCTGCCGCAGCGACTAAGGTAGAAATGAGATGCACATCTGGAGAACTAATAGGTGTTAGTGGTAACATTACTATAAATCTTGATCGTCCTTTTATGTATGCAATAATGGATATGCAGTACAATGTTCCGTTGTTTATTGGAGTAACGGGAGAAGTGGATTAGTATTTATTTGGACAATTTAACTTAATTTTTACACATAAATTATTGTTTTTATGGCGGTAAATAATGGGAATCAACCTAAAACTATAAAAAAATTACAATAAGCATGATATAATTTCATCAATGAGGTATGGGATTATGAAAAAAGTGCTGCGTAATTTTGCATTAGTTTTATTATGTATTATTACTATTTCTATGTTTACATTTTTTAGTATTAATATAAATAATTTTAATAAAAAATTTGAAGTAACAAATACAGAAAGCGAAATAACATCTGAAAAAAATGACTTAAAATTGTCACAACAAACTACATATGATGATGAAGTAACAAGAGATTCATTATTTAATGTAGGGAGTGGCAGTAATTGGCCATCTTATGTCTATGCACCTTTTGTGGATATAACTGCTTGGACAACAAAAAGTGGTTATGTAAATAATGGCGTTTTGGATTTGGGTAAAATTTATGACGACACAGGTGTTTTATATTACAATTTAGGATTTGTAAATTGTAATTTTAGTTCAACAAATACAATAACTAAAGATGGTAAAGAAATGATTGATTGGTGTTTTGGCGGTTATTCTATTCTTTCCGAGCATAATAGTGATGATTGGCAATACGAAGGGATAAAAGAATCTATAAAGAATATTCGAAATGTCGGTGGTGATGTCGCACTTTCTTTTGGCGGTGGTAATGAACTTAACTTTTTTCAACAAACTCAAGATATAACTATATTAGAAAATACTTATTTAGATGTAATTAATGGATTTGGTTTGACTAAAATTGATTTGGATATAGAAGGTAGTGCTCAAAATAAAGCAATCAATATTGCTAATGCAAAAGCTTTAAAGCTAGTTCAAGAAAAGACACAAATTCAAATTACTTTGACTTTACCAGTTTTGCCAACAGGCTTAACTAAAATTGGACTAGATATTCTAGATGCTTATTTAGAAGAAGGTGTTGTCATAAATATGGTAAACATAATGACAATGTGTTATGGAGAAGAACATTTATTATCGAATGAATCTTACGGTCAATCTACTTTAAGAGCAGCGGAAAGTACAAAAAATCAAATTAAAGAAAGATATCTTACAAAATTAGGACAAACATTGACAGATACGCAGGCATATAAATTACTAGCAACTACACTCTCAATTGGTAAAGAAAGTTCTTCATATCCTATTTTTACGCCCGAATGGACATCATTAATGTATGATTTTGCGGTTGAAAATAAATTAGGAATGTTGTCATTTTGGTCATTAAATAGAGATAGTATGACAGTTCGTAATGGCGGAATAAGCAAACAATACACTTTTACCGATATTTATAAAAATTATATAAGTGCATTAGCTGAAATTTCTTTTGATAGTAATGGAGGAAGTAGTATTGATAGCATTGGTGCAGTCACGGATACAACAATTTTGCCGACAGTACCGGCTACTTGTGATGATATTGCTATGGACAAATATATATTAAATAATGACAGTCAAGGCGAAAATAATATTGATAGTATAAATAATCAAATAGAATTGGCTAGTATATCTGATATACCGATTAAAGAAGGTTACAAATTTTTAGGGTGGTATATTGATGAAAATTTAACCGAGAAATTCGATGAGAATACGCCGATTACGGGCGATATGGTGTTATACGCTAAATGGGCGCCTAATGACCCTAATATTGATGTTCAGGAGTCCACAATAACTTCTGGTGCAATACTCGGAATAGTTTTTGGAGCAGTTGGACTGATTATAATAATTAGTGCTATAATATTTTTTAATAAAAAAAGAAATAGATAATCAAATTAATATAAATAAAAAATTACAAAATAAGAGAGAGTGGAATTATTATAAAATTCGACTCTTTCTTATGTGAAAAATAAAATATTTTGTTTAATGCTAATATTGACTAGACAACTTGATTAATTATTTGTTATAATTTTTTGTAGGGATATATGGGTTTTTGTAGCTAAATTTAATTAGTAAAAAATTAATAAAATAAATTAAAATTTATGATAAAAATTAGGAAAAGGAGATTATGAAATGATAGTAAATAATATCGATTATTCGACATATCTAAAAAACTACCCAGATGAAAATGGTTATTTTGGAAGATTTGGTGGAGGATATTTGCCTCCTCAATTAGTAACGGCTATGGAAGAGATAACTATTAGTTATCAAACTATTTGTAAATCGGCAAAATTCATAAGTGAACTTAGAAGAATTAGGCGTGATTTTCAAGGCAGACCAACACCAGTATATCATTGCGAAAGATTGTCAAGAGATTCTGGAAATGCTCAAATCTATTTAAAAAGAGAAGATCTAAATCATACGGGTGCTCATAAATTAAATCATTGTATGGGTGAAGTGCTTTTAGCCAAATATTTAGGTAAGAAAAAGGTGATTGCCGAAACGGGTGCAGGTCAACACGGTGTTGCATTGGCCACTGCTGCTGCTTTTTTTGGTCTTGAGTGCGACATATATATGGGCGAAGTAGATATAATAAAGCAAGCCCCTAATGTTTCTAGAATGAAATTGTTAGGTGCAAAAGTCGTTCCTGTAACACATGGCTTGAAGACTCTTAAAGAAGCAGTTGATGCGGCTTTTGAAGCATATAGCAAGGATTATACTGATTCTATGTATTGTATAGGTTCTACTGTAGGTCCTCATCCATTTCCAATGATGGTTAGGGATTTCCAAAGAGTAGTTGGCGTTGAGGCAAGGGAGCAATTTATTACCTTAACCGGTGAATTACCTGATGTTATATGTGCTTGTGTAGGCGGTGGAAGTAATTCAATGGGATTATTTAGTGGATTTCTTAACGACCCAGTCGAAATATATGGTGTAGAACCACACGGAAAAGGTGCCAAAATTGGAGACCATGCGGCATCAATTACTTATGGGACTGAAGGAATTATGCACGGATTTAATTCTATTATGTTGCAAAATAAAGTAAAAGGCGAGCCCGACCCTGTTTATTCTATAGCTAGTGGACTAGATTATCCTGCTGTTGGACCAGAACATGCTTTCTTAAACGAAGTAGGCAGAGTTAAATATGGATATGTGGGTGATCAAGAAGCGATGGAAGCTCTTTTCAAATTATGCAAATTGGAAGGGATAATACCAGCTTTAGAATCAGCACACGCGGTAGCTTATGCCATTACATTAGCTAAAAAAATGCAACACGGTTCTATTCTTGTGAATTTATCAGGTAGAGGCGATAAAGATTTAGATTTTATAATCGAACATTACGGAACCGGTGAAAAGGTATAACTGTAAAAAAAGGAATATAATTAAAAGCTCTTTGGGTTTCCAAAGAGCTTTTTTATAGTAAAAGTTATAATTGTGTAGAAATTTATAAATATAGACAAATAGTTGAAATAATGTTAGAATATAGGCTATATATAATTGAAATTTTAATCAAAAGGAAATATAGGTATGACAAAAGCAAAAAAAAGAAATATATTTATAATAGTGATAATTCTTATATTAATAATTGTTATTTCTACAGTTGTTGTATATTTAAATAGTGAAACATATTTTAATAAAAATTTGGGCAAACCTAGTACATATTTGGAAGTTAAGTTTGATACTTTGCCACAAAATCAATCACACGGTAGTTTGTACAGAACTGATGATGGATTGTTAGTACTTGATATGAACGGTACAGAAGCAGAAATGGGTTACTCTCACGGATATTTGCTTGGAAATCAAATAAAATATACTGTTGAATATGCCCTAACTATTTCAGAAAGTCTTTCCGTTTATAATGATATGCACGATAATGTATTACCTAAATACCTTTTGATGAATGAATTTTGTTATTGTAATGAAATTCAAGCTATTATGCAAGGTGCTATTGATTCGGGTGCAAACTTATATGTGGAATCATTAAAAAGAAATTGGGATATAATGGATTTGTGGATGATTAATACTGTTCAAGATTGGTATCAGCTTGCTTGTTCAGGCATAGGAGTTTGGGGCGAAGCATCAACAAACGGGAAAACTTTTATTGGCAGAAATCTTGATTTTTTCCTTGACAGACACGGATATGTTACGCAACTATACACTATTATGATTTTTAGGGGTAACTCCACGCAAGGTGATGATTTTCGTAATGATATAGTATCATTTTCGTTCCCTGGAATTATTTCTGTAATATCCGGTTTTAATTCAAAAGGTGTTTGGATGCACGTGGATTCTTCAAATGGAGATATGACTGGAAAAATTGAAAGAACTGGAATATGTCTTTCTATTAGAAGATTTTTGGAAAAAGAAGATGGAGTTGATATAGATACAAGAAGTCAAGAATTTTTCTTACAACAAAATATAGCCAATTCGGTGTTGGTTATGGTAGGAAGTAACAATAAATTACTTGAAAGTCCAGTTTTTGTTTTGGAAGTTAGGGATAGTGTAGTGGGATATCGTGGCGAAACAAATAAAGAAGATGATTTCGTTATTATGACAAACCACGAAAGAGTCAATCAAGAAAAAGTTGAGGGTACAAGATACCCTACTTTAATAAAAGATTTTAATGAATATAAAACTACTGATGACTTAAAAATTGATGCTGATGAATTGCTTTTATCACAATCTCATTGTGGGCATTGTGGCACAATTAATGCAATTCAATTTTATCCGGAAGATCTAAGTTTTCGTGTAGGTTATTCTAAAGTTAACACAATATCATATGGCAAAAAATGGAGCCATAATGATATTGAATTATCTTTTGAGGATGCTTATAATAGGGATTGGATTACTTGGGATAATCTCAAAAACCATATTAATTAGCATAAATTTTAAGAATTAAATTATATATAATATGCTTAATGGTATTAAGAATTGTGCTATATAATATAAAACATGGTTAAGTGTTATTATTCCTTTGTTATCTTTGTTATTAAAGTAAGTCATTCCTAATACTGCATCGGATGCAAGGAAGAATACAGAACCTATTAATAATATGATAGCAGATGTACCAAATCCATCAATAACCGCAAATATAGATGAAGTCATAAAGTAAGTAAGTAGGAATGTATAAAGAACTACTTCTATTATAAATTTACCATAATTAAATTTCATTATAAATTTTGTAATAAGAACAATTGCAGTAGAAATAATAATAGCTGCTACTAACGCAATCAAATTAAATCCACCCAAATAAAATATTATAGCAAGAATATAAAAAATATGTCCTATCGCAAAAACAGCCATTCCAGAATGTGTATATAATTCTGATTGTTTTATGTTATCTTGGTAGATTATTTTCAAATCTAATACTATATCACCGATAAGACCAAATACAGCGCCCATAAGAAGAAGCCCGAAGAATCCTATAAAATGAGGGTTTGGATTGCACATCAAACTAGCAAATGCAGTTAGTATAAATAAACTACTAGTTATCATTTTTAATATTAATGCCTTTACTGAGCTTTTATTATCTCTAATTATACAAAAAAATGTTAAAGATATAGCTCCTAAAATTACTGTTATATATGGGTAAAACATACTTAAACTCCTTTAGTAAATATTATACAAAGAGTTTACCAAATATAACAAATTAAGTCAAGATATATAAATTTTAGCAATAATTATTATTTACTATAAAATAAATTAAAAAGCGAGAAATAAATTAATTTCTCGCTTTTTAATTTAGCTAATTTAATATTATTTATTACTTAGTTAGTTTTAATCATCCTGCAAAGCATTATAACCAGTTTCGCTTGTTCTTACTTTAATTACGTCTTCAACATCGTAAATAAAGATTTTTCCATCACCCGGTTTACCTGTATATAGCGCTTCTTTGATTGCTTTTAAAGCAGTTTCTACTGGAATTTTGCAAATCACGACATCAACCTTTACTTTAGGTAATAAGGTAGATTCTATTTCGGAACCACGATAATATTCTTTTTTGCCACTTTGCATACCATATCCTAATACTTGTGATACAGTCATACCCGTAACTCCAAGAGATTCTAAAGTAGCTTTTAGTATATCAAACTTGGCTTGTCTAGTAATTATTGACAATTTTGTCATTTTTGCACTTTTGGTATCTGAATTTCTGTTGTCATCTACTGTTATTGCAACATTTGGAGTAATTTCAGTAGTGGAAGTAGGTATATTCATACTATCTAAGTTCATTGGCATAAAGTCAGCATAACAACTTACTAAACCGTGTTCTTTAATATCTAAACCTGCTATTTCTTCTTCTTTAGATACTCTTAGCCCTATAGTCTTTTTAAGAACTAAAAATACTATAGTCATTGTTACAGCAACCCATGCAATTACAGAAATTACACCTAGTGCTTGTATCCCTAAGAATTTGAAGCCACCGCCATATAATAATCCGCCTTCAGTAGCTAAGAAACCTGTTAGGATAGTACCTGTTGCACCGCATAAACCGTGTACAGCTATTGCTCCTACTGGATCATCAATTTTTAATTTCTTTTCTATAAACTCTGCGCCAAAGAAAACAACGAAAGCAGCAATTAGTCCTATAATGAATGCACCGAAAGGTGATACGATATCACAGCCGGCTGTTATTGCTACAAGTCCAGCCAATGCACCATTTAGTGTCATAGAAACATCTGGTTTTTTGAATTTGAACCAAGTTATCATCATTACACCGATAGCACCTGTTGCTGCAGCAATATTTGTAGTTACAAATATATGGCTAGCTGATAGTATTGCTCCGTCACCAGTTATTCCTAATGTAGAAGTTCCGTTAAAACCAAACCAACAGAACCAAAGTATAAATACACCAAGTGCGGCAAGCGTTAGACTATGCCCCGGGATTGCTCTAGGCTTTCCCTTTTTGTTAAATTTTCCAATTCTAGGTCCAAGAATTTTTGCACCGATTAGGGCAGCGACACCACCTACCATATGAACGGCTGTAGAGCCGGCAAAATCGTGGAAGCCTAATTGTGAAAGCCAACCTCCGCCCCATATCCAATGTCCCGATACAGGATAGATTAGAGCGCTTATTATCAAACTATAGATACAATAAGTTGAGAACTTTGTACGTTCTGCCATAGCCCCTGATACGATAGTTGCGGCAGTAGCACAGAAAACTGTTTGGAAAATAAGAAAGGCATAAGTAGGGATAGTGCTAGAATAATCGCCTCTAACAAATAGGTCTAGCCCACCAATAAAGCCACCGTTACCGCCAAACATAAGACCAAATCCAATAAACCAGAATACAATGGTTCCTAGACAAAAGTCCATAAGGTTCTTCATAATTATATTACCTGCATTTTTAGCTCGGGTAAGTCCTGTTTCTACCATAGCAAATCCAGCTTGCATAAAGAAAACTAGTGTTGCACCTAATAGTACCCAAATTGTGTCAACTGAAGAAAACATTTTTAATTACCTCCTAATAATATTTATAAAAAAAGCGTACAAAATTAATATCTTGCACGCCAATGTGTTTTCTATTATATAATTTTTATATTTTTATTTTACACTAAATAGTAATTCCGAATAACTTGGGAAAGGCCATATTTTGCTAGAAATCATTGTTTCTAATTCATCAACAACGCCTCTTAAATCTAACATACAAATAAGTACTCTATCTCTACAATGTATTGCTTGTTGTACTAAATTCGTCATTGATTTATTGTCAATTACAGCATTTTCTAAGTCTTCTAGTTTTGCAAAGGAACAAGTAAATAGAGCAGCGATTTTTTCTAATAGCTTTTTCTCGGTGTTCACATTTAGTCCAATGTCAATTTTTGTTTTAATAATTTCTGCCAATTCTTTTTGTGTATTTAATACGGCATAATTAATTTCTTTTTTAACCATATCAATTAATGTAAGAGCTTCTATTTGAATAGTTTTTATATAATTTTCATAAAGAATTTCACATCTAGAAACAACTTCACATTCGGTAAATACATCATTTCTTACAAAAAGGTCTATATTTTCTTTAAGAACGAAATAAGGTAGTACATCAACAGTTGTTCTAAGATTAAGTAAATTTCTTTTTTCTGCTTCTTCTATCCAATCATTAGAGTAGTTATTGCCATTAAATACTATTCTTTTATGCAATTTGTAATTGTCAACAATTAGATTATGAACTTTAATAGGTACGTTATCACATTTTTCTAATTCATCAGCAAATTCTTTAAGAACATCAGCAACTATTGTGTTAAGAATTATATTTGGTCCTGATATAGAGAACGAAGAACCAAGCATTCTAAATTCAAATTTGTTACCAGTAAAAGCAAATGGCGAAGTTCTATTCCTATCCGTTGTATCTCTAATAAAATGCGGTAAAGCAGGGGGACCAACGTGTATTAATGTGTTAAGTTTATCTTTATATAAGGTATCTTGTTCTAAAGCTGTATAGATAGCATTTAGTTCATCACCTATAAATATAGACAAAATTGCGGGTGGAGCTTCAAAATTTCCTAATCTATGGTCGTTGCCTGCACTAGCTACTGATAAGCGTAATAAATCTTGATGTTCATCTACTGCCCTAATAATAGCGGTAAAAAACAATAAAAATCTAGTATTGTTATAAGGTGTTTTGCCTGGTTCTAATAGGTTTTCACCTTTGTCAGTAGATAATGACCAATTATTATGTTTGCCACTTCCATTTACGCCAGAGAATGGTTTTTCATGTAAAAGACAAGTCAAACCGTGTTTAGCTGCTACAGATTTCATAAATTCCATTGTAAGTTGATTATGGTCGGTAGCTATATTAGTTGTGGTAAAAATTGGTGCAAGCTCGTGTTGTGCAGGAGCTACTTCATTATGTTTAGTTTTAGAAAGGATTCCCAATTTCCATAGTTCGGTATCCAAATCTTTCATATATTCGGAAACACGCTTTTTCAATATACCAAAGTAATGGTCGTCTAATTCTTGTCCTTTAGGTGGTCTAGCACCTAATAATGTACGACCAGTAAACATAAGGTCAGGACGTTTTTCAAACATTTTTTGGTCAATTAAGAAGTACTCTTGTTCGGGTCCAACAGTGGTATTAACACGTGTTGTCTCTTCATCTCCTAAAGCTCTAAGTACACGCATTGCTTGTTTGTTCAATACTTCCATTGATTTTAGAAGTGGTGTTTTTTTATCTAGAGCCGAACCATTATATGCACAAAAGATAGTAGGTATACATAATGTATCATCTTTAATAAATGCAAAAGAAGTAGGGTCCCAAGCAGTGTAGCCTCTTGCTTCAAAGGTGGCTCTTAAGCCACCAGATGGAAAACTTGAAGCATCGGGTTCACCTTTTATTAGTTCTTTTCCTGAAAATTCCATAATAATTTTCCCGTTTCCATCAGGAGAAATAAAACTATCGTGTTTTTCTGCGGTTACGCCAGTCATAGGTTGGAACCAATGTGTAAAATGTGTCGCACCTTTATCTATAGCCCAGTTTTTCATTGCTTCTGCAACAACGTTAGCTATGTCCAAAGTTAGGTGTTCACCTGATTTTATTGTATTTTTCAATACAATATACACATTTTTTGGTAAACGAGATTGCATTACCTCATCTCCAAACACTAAACTAGCAAAAATATTAGGAATATTAGTCATAGTAAGTTTACCTCACGATTATAGAAGATTTATATTAGCTTTTTTAGCTTCAGCAATGGTCTTCTTATCCCAAATTGAAACTTGTACCTCACCAATATGAGCTTTTTGTAATAACATCATACACATTCTTGATTGTCCAATTCCACCGCCAATAGTTAGAGGAAGTGTCCCGTCTAAAAGTGACTTATGGAATGGGAATGCTTTTCTTTGTTCACAACCAGCAATTTTAAGTTGTTTTTCTAATGTCTCTGCGTCAACTCTAATACCCATTGAAGAAATTTCAAAAGCATCATCAAGAACGCTGTTATAAAAGACAATATCACCATTTAGCGTCCAATCATCATAGTCAGGAGCTCTACCATCGTGTTTTACTCCTGATTTTAATAATCCGCCTATTTGCATAATAAATGCTGTTTTGTGGTCTTTAATATAAACGGTTTCTCTTTCTTTTGGAGCAAGGGTAGGATACATATCTTCAAGTTCTTGAGTTGTGATAAATGAAATATCTTTAGAAAGCTCTAAATCAAGTTGTGGATAAGCTTTTTTAACAACATCATTTGTATCACAAATTGCATCAACTATTAGTTGTGCCGTTTCTTTTAGATAACCAATATTACGGGTTGCTTTGTCAATAACTTTGCACCAATCCCATTGATCAACATATATAGAATGTAAATTATCCATTTCTTCATCACGTCTAATTGCATTCATATCGGTACATAATCCTTCACCGACGCTATAGCCGTATTTATGAAGTGCCATTCTTTTCCATTTTGCAAGGGAGTGAACTACTTGAGCATCAGTCTTAGTTTCGGCAATATCAAAGACAACTGCTCTTTCAGTTCCATTAAGGTCATCATTCAAACCTGTTGTGGAATCTACAAACAATGGTGCAGATACTCTTTTAAGATTCAACGCGGAAGATAGCTTCTCTTCGAATGTCTTTCTAACTAAGCTAATCGCATTTTGGGTTTCATACATAGAAAATTTGTCTTTGTAATCAACTGCTTTTATGAATTTACTCATTTTACATCTCCTTTTTGAACTAAAAAAAGGGGCCGTAAACACCATTAGTGTTTACAGCCCCTTTGCTGTTCTTGTTTTATTAATTCTAAGTATAACATCTAGAATTTTTGATGTCAAACATTTTTTACAAGTTTTTTTGTTTTAATGATGAACAAATAAATTCTTTGAATAATGGGTGTGCTCTGTTAGGTCTGCTTTTGAATTCAGGATGGAACTGTACACCTACAAAAAATTTATGGTCAGTAATTTCTACTGCTTCTACTATATTGCCGTTTGGTGATGTGCCACAAATAGTTAATCCATTTGATTGCAATATTTCTCTATAATCGTTGTTGAATTCATAACGATGTCTATGACGCTCTTCAATTAATTCTTTGCCATAGGCTTTTGAAAAAGTGGTATTACTAATTATTTTACAAGGATAAGCACCTAGTCGCATAGTGCCACCTTTAGTTTTCAAATTTCTTTGGTCGGGTAAAAAGTCAATAACTAAATTCCCTGATTTTTGGAATTCACCCGAATTTGCATCTTTCAAATTACATACATTTCTAGCGTATTCGATAACGGCAATTTGCATACCCAAACAAATTCCTAGATAAGGTATATCCTTTTCTCTAGCATATTTACAAGCTTGAATTTTTCCTTCAATACCACGGTTACCAAAACCGCCGGGAATAAGTATTCCTGCAACATCGCCTAAAACTTCATCAACTGTTTCAGGTATAAGAATATCACTATCAACCCATTTTATATCAATTTTTGCACCATAGCAATATCCTGCGTGATAAAGTGATTCCATAACAGATAGGTACGCGTCGTGTAATTTTGTATATTTGCCTACAATAGCAATTTTTACAGTTTTGTCACGATTTTTTATAGTATTTACCATATCTACCCATTCAGTAAGGTCAGGCAATTTGCTATTTAGTTTTAATTCTCGACAAACAACTTCATCTAATCCATTGTTATGAAGCATAAGTGGTGCTTCATAAAGGCAAGGTAAAGTTAAATTCTCTATTACACAGTCTTTTTTTACATTACAAAAAAGTGATATTTTGTCCAAGACTTCTTTTTTTATCGGTTCATCAGCTCTAGCTATTATTATATTAGGTGCAATACCTAATGACTGTAACATCTTAACCGAATGTTGTGTGGGTTTTGACTTGTGTTCTTCCGAACCTCTTATATAAGGAACTAAAGTAACGTGAATAAATAGACAATTATCCTTATCTTCTTCGATAGCAATTTGTCTAATTGCTTCTAAGAAAGGTTGACTCTCTATATCTCCAATAGTGCCACCAATTTCGGTAATTAGTACATCGGCTTTGGTCGCTACTGCATTTGCATATATAAAATTCTTTATTTCATTAGTTATATGAGGGATTACTTGAACGGTATGTCCTAAATATTCACCTTGTCTTTCTTTTGTAAGAACATTATAATAAACTTTACCTGAAGTTAGGTTACTAAATTTATTAAGATTTTCATCAATGAAACGCTCATAATGTCCAAGGTCTAAGTCAGTTTCTGCGCCATCTTCAGTGACAAATACTTCGCCGTGCTCATAAGGACTCATCGTACCAGGGTCTACATTCATATAAGGGTCAAGTTTTTGAGCTGAAACCTTAAGTCCTCTAAGTTTTAATAATCTTCCTAGTGATGCAGCTGTGATGCCTTTTCCCAATCCGGATACAACACCGCCAGTTACAAATACAAATTTTGTCATATACTTAAAACCTCCTAAGTATCTATATATTAATTGTTTATCTATAATAAGTTTTGAGAATGCCTGCTGACACTTCTCGTTTTGAAATTCGCATATCCATTGCTTGTTTTTCAATGTAATGATGAGCTTGTTCCTCGGTCATTTTTAAATATTCTATAAGTACACATTTTGCTTTATCAACTATTTTTATGTCTTGAATTTGCTTTTCCAAACGTGCATTTTGGCAACGATATTCATTCATACGCCTTGATGCAGCATCGCAAAGTTTTATTGTATTCCAAAGCAAAGATTTATTTATAGGTTTAGCAATAGTAAATACGCCATAGTCTTCAACGTGCAAACTAATCTCTTCATAGTAATCACTTTTAACAAGTAAAATTACTTGTATGTTTTTTTGTGCACAAGTACAAGCAAAAGCAATGCCGTTTTCATCTTCAAGAGGGGCATTGATAATTACTAAATCAAATTCTTTGTCAATTAGTTTGGTTCTTGCGTTTGAGCAAGTTGTGACGGCAATAATTTCTTGATAATTTATGTTAGAGAGAATATCCATAAAGTATTCAGCTACCTTTGGTTTGTGGCTAACAACTAATATGTTATCCAAAATTATCACCTCCCTTTAAAATTTCTTATGTTTGTTGTTATTACTTTAATTCTTTTTCTTTTAATGCTATATATCTATTGACAAATTCTTTGCCAAAGATATTTTTTACAAAAGTGCTATTTTTAGTATATTCTAAAGCTTCTTTTAGATTTTTTGGTAAATATTCTGGGTTTTTATTGTCAAAATCTTCAAGTCGCATTGCATTTTCTATACCTTCCATACCCGCATTAACAATTAGGCATAATGTAAGATAAGGATTAACTGAGCAATCAGGACTTCTTATTTCTAATCTTGTCCAATCGCCTTTGTCTCCCGGAATACGAACAAGAGCAGAACGGTCTTTATTTCCCCAAATTATTTTGTTAGGTGCCTCATTTTTGCCTAATCTTTCATAAGAATTGGCAATAGGGTTTAGAATTGATGCAATTTCTTTTGCTCTATTAAGGAAACCCGCAATAAATTGTTTTCCCAATAAAGACAAATCACCATTTTCGGTGCTGAATATATTTTTGCTATCTTTTGATATTGATATGTTAATATGGAATCCGCTACCGCTTTGGTCTGCAATAGGTTTTGGATTAAATGATGCATATAAACCATTTCTAGATGATACCGTACGAACAACGGTCTTAAATGTCATAAAATTATCCGCAGATTCTACCAAATCGCCATACATAAAATCGATTTCATTTTGTCCCGTACCGCTTTCGTGATGAGAAGTAGTAGGGTTAATATTCATATTTTCTAAAGTTATACAAATTTCACGACGGATATTTTCACATTTGTCTAGTGGTGCCATATCCATATATTGACCATTATCAAAAGGAATATTGGTAGGATTGCCTAATTCATCTGTTTTGAATAGATAAAATTCACATTCTACGCCAACATTTATTTTTATATTAGACTCGCTAACTTTTCTTGCAGTTTCTTCAAGAATTCTTCTTGTGTCAAATTTGTAAGGCTTGCCTTCTCCATCAAAAATATTACAATAGAATCTAGCAACTCTTCCTTGTTGTGGTCTCCAAGGTAAAATATTAAGAGTGGTATTATCTGGTCTTAAATACAAATCAGAGTTTTCTATTTCGGTAAAACCTATAATATTTGACCCATCAAAAGATATTCCGTCCGCAAACGCTTTTTGCAATTGTGAGGACATAACTGACACATTTTTTTGTTTACCAAAAATATCACAATAGGTAAGTTTTACAAACTTAATATCATTTTCTTGTATAAAGCTTAATATTTCTTCAGTTGTTGTATTCATAACATTCTCCTTTAATTCTTCACATACATTTTTGTGTATGGATTTTTCATATTAGGTTTGATTATCCAAAATTTTTGATTAATCACATCATTATAATTATAGCCGAAAATATCACAAAATTCAATTAGTTCTTCATTTATTTCTTTTAATTCTTCGGGGGAAGAAATATTCGCTGTAATTTGTTTAGCAAACTCATAATTAAGTTCTTCTGTTCGAACAAATATTTTACCACCGTGAATACCAGTACCTGCAAAAGGCTCAAGTATATTTTTTTCATTGTTTAAATTGAGTACAACAATAATGCCACCGGCTTGATATTCTCCAAGAAAACTACCACAAGTACCGCCAATAATTATTGTCGGTTTTATGTCTTTATATTCTTTCATATGAACGCCTGTGCGATAACCAGAATTACCTTTAATAAAAATTTTACCTCCACGCATAGCATAACCAAGTGCATCGCCCGCATTACCGTTAACAATTATTTTTCCATTGTTCATAGTATCGCCAACAGCATCTTGTACATTACCGTCTACATATATTTCAGCTCCATCTAAATAAGAACCAAGTGCATTACCCGGGATACCTTCGATATTAATTTTATAGTTTGATAACCCTGCACCTATAAAACGTTCGCCCAAACAATTAGTTATTTTTATATCTTCTTTTGTATTTGAAATAATCTCGTTTAATTCTAAATAAGATTGATTACGTGCATCGATTATCATACTTTACCTCCAAGTTTAGTTTTTCTTACCTTTTTTTCAAAAGCAATTAACGTTGGATTGACTGCAATTAGGTCAAAGTCAATACTGTCAAGAGGAGTTTTG
Source organism: Clostridia bacterium (assembly GCA_041670385.1). Lineage (GTDB taxonomy): Bacteria > Bacillota > Clostridia > Christensenellales > DTU072 > CAG-1782. The sequence goes on from JBAXZI010000007.1 coordinate 22,517, forward strand.
TTTCTTATTAGTGAAGTGTATATTCCTGCTCTTTCGATTTCTCCGACAACAATATAGCCTTTTAAATAATTATCTTGATAAAATAGTTTTTTATACCCGTTAGGTACTTGTATTTCTTTTATATCTCCAATATAACTACCAGCTGTTATTATGTGCAAACCGAACAAACCAATAGAATTCATAGGGATAGCATTGTCAAAAACCATTTCACCGCCTGCCATATTAATTCCAGCACAATTTCCACCTATATAAGCATTTGGTAGTAATGGTAGTGGTCTGACTTTGTCACAACTTATATCGTAAATTTCGGTACAATCCCCAGCAGAATAAATATCAGCTATGCTAGTTTGCATTTTGGTGTCTACATAAATACCGCGATTTACTGTGCCACCTATATCTCTAATAAGTTCTGTTTGTGCTCGAACGCCTACTGCCATAACAAGTATATCAAATTCTACATTTTTATCGCCAATTTGTGCAACATTTCCGTTAAAGGAAGTTACTGCTTGTGACAAAATGAAGTTAATACCATTTTTTTCAAGATGTTTTTGCATAAATTCGCTTGCGTCTTTATCCAAAATACTCGATAGTATTCTATCAGCTAAATCAATTACTGTTATTTTATTTACTTTATTTTGCAAACATTCTGCACATTTTAATCCTATAAGTCCTGCACCAATAATCAAAACTTTAGATGTCGAATTAGCAACTTTTTCAAGGTCTAAAGCATCATCTAACGACATAAAAGTAAAATATTTTTTTACGCTATCTAATCCCTTTGTAGGGGGAACAAATGGTCGAGAACCTGTTGCTACTAGCAATTTATCATAGCTAAATTCTTTGTTTGCTTCGGTATAAACTTGTTTTTTATCACTATTAATTTTTACTATTTTTTCATAAACAACAGTTACATTATTTAATTCATAAAAATTGTCATCACGATATTTCATTTTTTCTAGAGTCGTTTTATTTTCTAATAGATAAGAAATAAGCGGTCTAGAATAAGTATGATGATTTTCTGAAGAAAATAAAGTAATAGGGGAAGTTGTGTCTAAACTTCTTATTCCTTCAATAGCACCAATAGCTGCGGTCGAATTTCCAATTATTATATATTTAGTCATATTATCTTTCCTCATAAACTATAGCGCCATTAGGGCATTTTTGTACACATAGTGGGCTAGTATTACTATTATTTGTACATAGTTCACATTTTTGTGCTATATCATTGGCAGAAACACTTATTGCACCATATGGACAACTTACTATACAAGTAAAGCAACCTATACATTTATCTTTGTCAATTGATATAACTCCATCTTTTTTGCTAAGTGCGTTGGTTAAACAACTTTTTACACATAGCGGGTCTGTACAATGTCTACAACTAACAGCAAAACTTATTTTGTTGTTTTCTTCTACTCTAATATTAGGGCGTATAATCATATTTCTCAATTCTGCCATATTAGTCATATTAGAATTTGCAAAGGTACAATAATATTCACATAAATGACAACCTAAACACCATTCTTCATTAACGTATACTCTTTTCATAATATATTCCTTATTCTCCTGCGTGTTTGATACCCAAAATATCAAGTTCTTTTTGTGTAAGTCCTATGCCACGTAGCATAAGTCTATTGCCTCTCAAACTTTCTATGGAGTTTATTCCCATACCACCAATCATTTCTTTGATTTCGTGTTGCCAAGCATTGATTAGATTTATTAATCTTTTGTATCCGATTTCGGGATTAAGTCTTTTTACAAGTTCGGGGTCTTGAGTTGCTATTCCCCAATTGCATTTGCCACTTTGACAATCACGACATAGATGACAACCTAAAGCAAGTAAAGCAGCTGTACCTATATAAACGGCATCAGCTCCAAGTGCAATCGCTTTTACAACATCAGCACTATTTCTTATACTTCCGGCTACAACCAAAGAAACATTATCTCTAATACCTTCATCACGAAGCCTTTGGTCAACACTAGCAAGTGCAAGTTCTATCGGAATACCTACATTATCTCTTATACGGGTAGGAGCAGCACCTGTGCCACCTCTAAAGCCGTCTATAGCAATAATATCTGCACCACTTCTAGCTATACCGCTACAAATAGCAGATATATTGTGAACCGCCGCAATTTTTATAATTACGGGTTTTTTGAAGTTTGTTGCGGTCTTTAGTGAATAAACTAATTGACGCAAGTCTTCGATAGAATAAATATCGTGATGAGGAGCAGGGGATATTGCATCAGAACCTTCAGGAATCATTCTTGTTTTTGAAACATCACCCATAATTTTTGTACCGGGCAAATGTCCGCCTATACCTGGTTTTGCACCCTGTCCGATTTTAATTTCTATTGCAGCTCCGCTATCTAAGAATTGTTTATGAACTCCAAATCTACCAGAAGCTACTTGAACAATAGTGTTTGCACCATATTTATAAAAATCTTCGTGTAAGCCACCTTCACCGGTATTGTAATAAATTCCTAGCGATTTTGCAGCCATAGCAAGTGATTTATGAGCATTATAGCTAATAGAACCATAACTCATAGCTGAGAACATCATTGGCACTTCAAGTTTTAGATGAGGGGATAAATTATTAATTAATTTACCATCTTTATCTCTTTTTATTTCAGTCGGTTTTGCACCTAAAAATACTTTAGTTTCCATTGGTTCTCTAAGAGGGTCAATGGAAGGGTTTGTAACTTGAGATGCGTTAAGCAACATTTTATCAAAATAAATTGGATATGGTTCGGGGTTGCCCATACTAGATAAAAGCACGCCACCGCTAGTTGCTTGACGATATATTTTATAAATTGCTTTACCTGACCAGTTAGCATTTTCACGAAATTCATTATTTGTTTTTACAATTTTCAAAGCACGAGTAGGACAAAGAGTAACACAACGCTGGCAGTTAACACATTTTGTTTCATCACTTACCATAATATTATGTTCTTCATCAAATCTATGAACTTCATTGGAACATTGTCTTTCGCATACACGACAATTGATACAGCGATCATAGTTGCGTATTATTTCATAGTTAAAATATGTATAATTGATAGCCATATTATTTGTCCTCCCTAAGTAATATCACTGGTTCTCCACCTCTAGGTGACCAAATTTTGTCTAAATCTTTTTGAATTACTCTAATTGCTGCTTCTTCACTTGCAATATAAACCATATCATCTTTTTCACCGACTACCATAGAACGAAGTTTTAGTCGGTCATTAAGTGCCATAAGCCCGTTTTCAAAACCAACAATGATAGAGAATGGACCGGTAATTAATTGAGAGGAAAAAGCATTTCTTAAATATTCACAAGTACGGGCTTCATTAGGTTCCATCTTTTCAATGGTTTGCCAAAATGGTGCCGCAATAACTTTAGCTATTTCGTCTAGAGTAAGATGCTTTTTGCGATGCAAATAATCAAATATATAAGTAATTACTTCTGTGTCTGTTTGTAAAGTACATTTATATCCGTACATTTCGATAGCACGACGATTGGCATCATAAGATGAAATTTCTCCGTTATGAACAACCGAATAATCTAATAATGCAAAAGGATGAGCACCGCCCCACCAGCCAGGGGTATTGGTAGGATACCTACCATGAGCAGTAAAACTATATCCTTCATAATCATCTAAGCGATAAAATCTACCTACATCTTCGGGATAACCAACAGCTTTAAATACACCCATATTTTTGCCACTACTGAAAATGTAAGTACCTGTAAGTCTAGTGTTTATTCTAAAAACACATCTTGAGACAAATTCTTTTTCATCAAGTTGGCTATCGGTAAGTTTTATGGATAGTGGTTTAACAAAATAACGCCAAATTAATGGTTTATTTGTTATCTCTGGTATGTTAGTTGTCGGAATTTTTGATAGATTAATAATATCAAAATGTTCTTCTAAAAATTCTTCACAAGTTTTTTTTGAAATTTTGTCATCATAAAAAATATGGAAAGCATAACAATCTGCGTAGTCTGGATAAATTCCATAACCAGCAAATCCACCGCCCAAACCATTGCTTCTTTCGTGCATAACGGCGATTGATTTTATCATATCTGCACCTTGTACTTTCTTATTTCCCTTAGAAAATATAGCACTAATGGCGCACCCTGAGGGTATCCGTATTTCTCCTTCTCTTTGCATAAATATCTCCTTTAACAAAAAAAAAGTGGTCACTATTCCTAAGAATAATGAACACCTTTGTTCTAAATAAGGTTATCATATACAATTTTGTTTGTCAACAATTTCACTTGTAGTTTTATATAAATTATATAATACTGTATATAATAAATAAAAAAGTATGTATATAATAATATACATTAAATAAAAGAAAATTAGTTGATTTATGAAACCTACGATGCGTAGGTTTACTTTTTTTAGTTACTATGATATATTTTTGTTAGAAAGAGGTGATTGATATGGATTCTTATGTAACTGGTCAAATGATTAAAAAAATAAGAGAAAGCAAAAAATATACACAAAAAGATTTAGCAGAAATAATTTCGGTAAGTGAAAAAACTATATCAAAATGGGAAACTCAAAAAGGTTTACCTGATATTTCCTTATTAGAACCACTTGCAAAAGCACTTGGTGTATCTTTAGTCGAATTATTTAATGGAGAAATAATAAAAAATCAAAATAGTTGTGGAAATATATTAAAAACAAAATTTTATGTTTGTCCTATCTGTGGTAATATAATTACATCAATGGGAGATGGTGTTTATTCTTGTTGTGGAGTTAAGCTAATTATGCAAGAAGCTGAAGAAACTAATGATTTAATCATTGAAAATCAAGATGGTAGATTGTTTGTTCACATAGATTGCTAGATGACTAGAAGTAGTTATATTACTTTTATGGCGTATGTCACTTTTGATAAAATCCAATTGATAAAATTATACCCAGAGCAAAATGGTGAAGTAAGTTTTGAAAAAATTGGACACGGGATAATATATTATTATCACAATAAGACAGGGTTGTATAAAAAGAAAATATAATTTGAAAAAAGTCTTTAGGCAAGTTCTTTGTGGGACTTGCTTTTTAATATCAAAATTTAATGTTGTTATTATTAAAAATGCACTTCCAAAGTAAATTTGGAAGTGCATACATTATTATATGATAAATATTATTTATAGCGTTCTTAATGTGCAAAAGCAAATTTGCGACGATTTGTTTTTCTAATAACAATACGTTTATTAGTTAGCTTATGCATTGTTAGATAATAAGTGGGGATAAGTATAGCACAAGAGCCTATCCAACCGATTACATTGCTCATTATTATTGCGTCAAAAGAATCACCGAATGCAAGTACACCTACAAGCCTAGACGTAAATTCCATTAAGCAAGCGATAAAACATAATTTGTACCTACCTAAATTTTGTGAAGCGTTCCTATATACTAGTAATAAAGCTAAAAACATATAAAAACTTGCTTCATAAATAATATATTTTTGACTTGCATTTATTATATCAACTGTTGCATTAGGTAAATAAATAATTGTTAATATTCTACCTAATAGTAATAAAACTATAGTCATAGCAATTGATATTATGGCTATCATAAGCGCCGTTTGTTTTACACCGACTTTTATTCTTTCATAATTTTTTGCACCAAAATTTTGTCCTACAAAAGTAGCTAATGATATAGCAAAAGCACCTATAAATTGTTGTGCAAATTGGTCAATTTTATAACCAATAACATAACCTATCATAATGTCACTACTTTGTTTGTTGATGAATATTTGTTGTGCAATTAGAGTGAAAGCAATAATGGTAAATTGAATTGCATTAGTGCTTGCATAAGTTAGATGTTTTAGATAATAACTTTTACTACTTATAAAATCTTTAAATTTAAGTCTGAATTTTGGGAATTTTATATACATAGAAATCATACAACCGATAAAGGAAGAGAATTGACTTATTATTGTAGCTATTCCTGCGCCGACTGTTCCCATTTTTAGTACTATTACAAATACATAGTCCAAAACTATATTTAATATATTTGCCGAAACTAAATATAAAAGTGGATGATTAGCATCACCTAAAGCACGCATACTATTTAGCATTACATTTAAAAATAAGCTAGCACCAAGTCCGGCATACATAATTATTAGATAATCTTTTGCGTATTGGTATGAAGCAGGGGCTATATTAATTAGTTGTAAGGTTTTGTCTAAGCTTAAAAGCATAAAGCCAGTTAATAGAATAGTTAGTATTCCGCTTAAAGTAAAAGTAATAGCTAGGCTTTCACGAACCTTTTTAGCATCGCAAGTACCATATGCTTGTGAATTTAATACAGCAAACCCCATTGCCATACCTTGAATAAACCATAATAGGGCAGTATATAATATTCCTGCATTACCTATGGCAAGAACTGCATCATTATTTAGTGCAGCACTTATCATAATCGTATCAACTGCGATATATACTTGTTGAAATAGATTACCAATTAATATAGGCAAACCGAATTTAATTATTTTATTTAAGGGCGAACCCGATAACATATTTGTAGACATTTTTTATAGTTCCTTGATTATTATTTATGATGCATAAGATAGAAATGTAGCTTTTTTAAAATACTAAATTTTAAATATAAAATATTTGTCGTCGGACTATAATTATGTTATTAAAAACTTCGTGAAAAATTGTTTTTACAATTGTAAAAAAATTATTTTTATTCAAAGATAAATCACTAAAATTTGTGATACGAGAAAGCAATAATTTATTATATAAATTATTTAGTACCGAACTTTTGTTTTCGGGTGTGAATCTATTATACATAGGTACAATAAGTGCTTTCATTTTGTATATCTCCGTTGATATATTGTTACTTAATATTAAGGTTTTTGATAGTTCTATTTCCTTAAAGTCGAGCGAATTATAACACCAGTATATTAAGATGTCAACTAAAAAATGTAAGTATTTATTTTATTTTATATTTAATTTATTTTTCACAAAAAATATTAGGGTTTAGCTAAGAAAATTTCATAATTTAAGTGTGCAATTTTACTTAAAAAACAAAATAATTACTTAAAAAATAATAGTTCCCAAAAAAATATTCGAATAAACAAAATATGAAAATTTTTTTTGAAATTATGCGAAAAAAAAGCAATTTTTTTTTTATTTCTTTATTTTATAATTTTTTTTGTGGAAACACTTAAATTTTGAAAAATATGTACTTATTTTAAGACATTAAAATTATAAAAATTATTAAAACATTATTTTAATATTTGTATTGCAAAAATTTTGAAGATGGTATAATATGATAATTATTAAGTTGTATAAAAAAAAATATTTAAGGAGAATTTTTATTATGGAAGATGATTTTGATTGTGGAAATTATGGTGGTTTTGATTTAGATAATGATGGCATTGTAGATTTTGTTGAACAAGACACTGATGATGATGATATCTTTTATTCAAAAAATAGAGAAAACAGTTTAGAAGATGATTCTGATTTTGGCGACGATTCCGATTTTTAGAAAATTTTAAAATAAAGATATTGCATTAAATTAAGTTTAATGACAAAATGCTTATATCTTTGACTTATACATAATGCATATGGCATTGTGTGTTTTTTGTTGTCCATTTTTTTTATTGAACTTGAAATTTTAGCTTAATAAAAATTGTAATATTGTTTTAATGTGTAAGTTTATTAAAATATTCAGAGGGGGTGCATTTTATTTGTGATAAAAAAGCACGATAAAATGTGCGTGGAGAATTAAATCCAACTTTATATGATAAGTGTTCTATATTTATATCTTTATTGTTTAAATATTCTTCAATAAAATTTGATATGCGTATTTTATTTATATAGCTGTTAAAGTTGGTTCCCGAATGTTTATTTATTACACGAGAAACATAACTTCTGTTAGTTTTACAGGCTATAGCGACATTATCTAAAGTCAAATCAGATGCAATATTTTGAGATATATAGTCAACAATTTCTATACTTAAAGGCGATTTTTCACTTTGAGTAGTTATGTAATGCGTTTTAATTACTTCCGCTATCAGTTGGAAATATACAAATTGATAGTTATAATCTAGACTTTGAAAAGTACTATTTAATTTGATTATTTTTTTTAGGCTGTTAGAACTTTCAAAAACTTTTGTTTCTATATTTAGGTACGATAAGGAATTGGTTAATTTGTCCGGAAGAATTATTATGAGATAAATGTTTTTATCGCTAAGCGCATTGAAAGAATGAAGGTCAAAAGACTTAATTACTGCAAAGCTGTTTTTTTCCATAAGATAAGTAGCATTGTCGAGTATTAATTCGGCTTTACCATTTATCATATATATAAACTCCGTTTGCCTATGATGATGTTTTGACATATCGATTTTATTCGATTGTTTGCACCTACCACCAGAAAGATATGAAGTTGTATCATTTATAATATATTTTTCCATATTTCCATTATAAACTTGAATGACTTCTATGTCAATAAAATTTATTATTTGACATAATATTTTTATATTATGCTATTCAAAGAACTAAAAAATCTAATTATAATAGAATTATATTACTAAGGAGATATTTTACATTATGACAATGTTAGTTAATAAAAAGTTATTAATTTATGGTAAAACATTACAAAATAGAGTGGTTTTTCAACCAATGGAAGGCTGTGACGGAGAATTAAACGGTGCAGTCAGTGACTTGACATATAGAAGATATATGCGTTTTGCAGAATCTGGAGCAGGTCTTATTTGGTTTGAGGCTGTAGCCGTTTCGGGCGAATGTAGGGCTAATCCCCGTCAATTGTTTTTGAATGATAATACCAAAGAAAGTTTTAAAAAATTACTTGATGATATGCGTAAAAAGTCAATAGAAATGTATGGCTTTGCCCCTATAATTGTTATGCAAATGACCAATAGTGGTAGATGGAGTAAACCTAATGGCACACCAGAACCAATTATTGCTTATCATAATAAGCATTGGGAAATAGGCAAAGAAAATTTGCCTTATACAATAGCTACTGATGAATATTGTGAAGGGATAGTAGAAAAGTATCGCAAAAAAACTTTACTTGCCAAAGAAGTTGGCTTTGATGGAATAGACGTTAAGTGTTGCCACGGCTACCTATTCGATGAGTTTTTGAGTGCTTTTGATAGAAAAGGCAAGTACGGTGGGAGTTTAGAAAATCGTACAAGATTGTTTTTTGACTGTATAGATGCGGTAAAATCAAATTTATCGGAAGATATGTTTGTGACTACTAGACTAAATGCTTGTGACAATTTCCCTTATCCTTATGGTTTTGGTGTTGATAAAAATAATAATATCGATTTATCGGAAACAAATTGGATTATTAAAAAGCTTAAAGGAAAAGGTATTGAACTTATAAATATTACTTTGGGTAATCCGTATTTGATACCGCATATTAATAGACCGTGTATGAATGCACCCGAAAAAGGTGAAGAAGGGTTGGCTAGAATTTACAAGGTTACTAAAGAATTGCAAAAAGCAAACCCTGATATTAGTTTAATTGCATCTGGATTATCTTATCCAGCCGAAAATTGTATGGAGTATGCGGAAAAAATTCTAGAAGATAATGTTGCTAAATTAGTCGGATTCGGTAGAATGACGCTAGCTTATCCACAATTTTATCAAGATTATTTAAAAAATGGTAAACTTGAAAAAAATAAATGTTGTATAAAATGTAGTAAATGTACCGAACTTATGAGAAATGGAACAGTTGCAGGCTGTGTTATTAGGGATTCTGAAAAATATATGCCATATTATAGAAAATATGTCCTAAAGAAGGAGGATTAATATGATTGCATTAGTTACGGGAGGCAGTAGAGGAATTGGACTTGAAATTTCAAGAAGATTATTGCAAAACGGATACGATTGTATAATAATTTCAAGAAAAATTAGTGATGAAATAGAAAAGATAATAAGTGAATTTGTAAATAAAGCAACTTTTTTTCCTTGCGATGTAAGTATAGCGGGAGATAGAAAGGCATTAATCGAATTTGCTATAAAAAAGTATGGAAAAATAGATTTGCTTGTAAATAATGTAGGAGTAGCTCCTATAAAAAGAGCGGATATTCTTGATTTAGATGAAAAGTCCTATGATTATGTGTTAGATATTAATTTGAAAGGTAACTTCTTTATGACACAATTAGTAGCTAAAAGTATGGTGGCAAATAATGTCAAGGGTAGAATAATAAATATAAGTTCTATATCGTCCTATACCGCTTCAATAAATAGAGCTGAATATTGTCTTTCTAAAGCCGGTATTTCAATGGCGACAAAGTTGTACGCAACTAGACTTGCAGAATTTGGTATTGGCGTATTTGAGATAGCACCGGGAATTATTGATACGGATATGACAAGTTGTGTAAAAGATAAATATATAGATATGATAAATAATGGACTTACATTAATTAATAGAATGGGAACACCTGAAGATATTGCAAATTGTGTTGAAGTCCTAGCTAGCGGCAAACTTGATTTTTGTACAGGAACAGTGCTAAATGCTGATGGAGGCTTTAGTGTTAGAAAAATGTAAAGACCAATATAATGTAATAGTAATAGGTAGTGGTGCAGGCGGTTTTAGTAGTGCTGATTGGCTATATAAATATGGAATTGATGATATAGCTATTGTTACTGAAGGCATTAATAAAGGTACTTCTCGCAACACTGGTAGCGACAAGCAAACCTATTACAAATTATCATTAGATGGACTAACTAAAGATTGTGCTTATGATATGGCGTGTGATATTGCAAGTGGAGGTTGTTGCGATGGCGAACTTGCATATATTGAAGCAGTAAATAGCACAAGATGTTTTTATAGATTAGTAGAATATGGGGTAAAATTCCCAATTGATGAATTTGGTGGCTTTGTGGGTTACAAAACCGACCACGACAATACGAAAAGAGCCACCTCAATAGGTCCTTACACTTCAAAAGTTATGACTGAGAAGTTGGAAAATAGAGTAATAAATGTAAATAAAACTGATCTTTTAGATAATAGACAAGTAATAAAAATTTTAACTCAAAATAATATAGCTTACGGGATTTTAGTTCTTAATTTAGGAAACCAAAAGGTCGAAAAAATTCTAGCAAATTATATTATTGTAGCAACGGGAGCACCTGCTTGTATATATGAAAAAAGTGTATATCCTATTACGCAACACGGAATGAGCGGTATTATTATTGCAGAAGGAGCAAAACTTTGCAATTTTTGTGAATGGCAATATGGACTTGCATCAACTTCGTTTCGATGGAATGTATCAGGTAGCTATATGCAAGTTTTGCCTAGAGTGATTTCTGTAGATAATCAAGGAAATGAAAGGGAATTTTTACTTGATTATTACAAAATTAAAGAAAGTGCTTATAACAATTTGTTTTTGAAAGGTTATCAATGGCCATTTGATGTTAATAAATTAGAGGGTTCATCAAGAATAGATATGTTAGTACAAGAGCAAATAAGTCAGGATAGAAAGGTGTTTTTGGATTTTACGAAAAATCCTAAGGGATATAATTTTGATAATTTACAACAAGAAGTCAAAGATTATCTAACAAAAAGCGGTGCGAACTTAGAAAATCCAATTAAAAGACTAATAAGTTTGAACTCAAAGGCAGTAGAATTATATAAAACAAATGGAATTGATTTAGAAAAACAATATTTAGAAATAGCAGTATGTGCACAACATAATAATGGTGGCATAAAGGTAGATACAAACTATGAATCATCAATAAAAAATTTATTTGCGGTAGGCGAAGTCGCTGGAGTTTTCGGACTTTCAAGGCAAGGCGGGACTGCCCTTAATAGTACACAAGTAGGTGGTTTGTGCATAGCAAAATATATTAGTAAAAATCCTATTGATAATGGAATTAATAATTTATTAGGAGAGGATATTAAGTTAAAGTATCAAGAAATAGTAGACAAGATAATAATCAGTAAAGATGTAAATTACCAATATATAAAAAAAGAAATGAGCAATATTGCTGGGTTTTATCGAGATAGGGATAAAATACTGAATTTGATCTTTGAAATAGAAAAAGTAATAAATAATTATGAGTTAAAAGCAGAAAGCATTGAAAACTATTTTTATGACTGGGATATGCTGTTATCAGCACTTAGTTTGCTTAAAGCAATCTTAGGTACTATGGATAAATCGGGCAGTCGTGGTGGGGCTTTATATATAAATAACGGAAAAATCATAAAAGAAAAGAAAGATTATAGAAAATATTTAGCAATTAGTACTAAGGAAAAAACAACATTTCAAAAAATCAAGCCAGTTCCTAAAAAAGAAAGTTGGTTTGAAACTATATTAAAAAACAATTAAGGAGTAAATTATGGAATTATATCAATATTTAATAATAGCTTTGGCCGTTATATTAGTAGGATATACAATTTTTGATGTTATTAGAATATGTAGGATAAAAACAAAGCCCACATTACCTATTCTTGAAAACAAGGAATTTGATTTGGTAGGTCCGGTAGTTTTGATAGAACATTATCGCAAAAATAGTGCAAAAATTTTGGCAGAAGAGAAAGTTATTGAAATGTTAAACGGAACTGTCGGATATATAAACAATCGATATGACTGTTCGGACTTTCATATGCACTTAATACTAAGACTTTATAAAAGTTATGGTGACAAATTACCACAAAGTGCCAAAGAATTGCTAAAAAAGACATTCTTGAATTTTAAATATTGGGTTGATATGCCAGATGATGAAAGTATGTGTTATTTTAGTGAAAATCACACATTGCTTTTTGCGTCTTTAGAATTTTTGATAGGACAAGAATGGAAAGATGAAATATTTGTTAATTCTGGTTTTACAGGTGCTAAGCATATGGCACGAGGCAAACAAAGATTATTAGATTGGTTTGACCAAAAATATAAATATGGTTTTTTTGAATGGTATAGCGGTAATTATTGGAATGAGGATTTCGGTGGTTTATTCCAATTATTAAGCTATAGTGAGGATAAAGAAATAAGTAATCACGCTAAAATAATGCTTGATTATATGTATTTTGAAATAGCAACACATAGTGTCGAAGGAAGATTTGTAACTGTAAGTAGTCGGCAATATGGAGATAATAAATTTATTAATAAACAAGGAAATAGACTAAGTCCATCACTAAATTATATTATAAATGGCATAGATGAATATGACGCAGTAGAGCATAGCAAATTAGCTGTGGTTGATTGTTGTCTATTGCTTTGTAATATGGATACTTTGCGTTCGGGTAAATATTTATTACCTGATGTAATAAAGGAAATTTTCAACGATAAAACAGAGCAAATTATAAAAACTTCTAATGGTCTAAATCCAGACGAATACAAAAAACTAGGACTAATAGGACAAAGTGACTATCAACTAATGGCACAATTATCAAATGAGATATTTGTAAACAAAGGATTTGCTTATAATACATATCTTTATCATAAAAGGAATAATACTTTTGCTAGTGCTTTTTCTATGCCGATAAAATATGCGGACATTTTCCCCTTGCGTCAGTTAAGATTATTCCCTGCATTATGTAATATCTTAGGTAAAAGATTTGTACCTACAGGAAGTGCATTAAATAGAGGTAATGTTTATACTTATCGCAAAAATGGCTATATGCTAGCTACAGCTGTAAAATGTTATATTGATTATTTTGGAAATCAACATCACACAATGCACGCAAATATTGCGGAGGACCTTAATATTTTTACAATTTATCCAGCATCGGTAAAGAATTTAACAAATGCCCCTGGTTATTGGGGCGGGCAAAGAAGAATGCCTTCTAATGCACAAGACAATGCGATCGGGTTTAGTATTTATAAAGTCGATAATAAACAAAGATTAGGCGAAGTAAAACCAACTTTAAGAACTCATATACTTTTCCCTATTGAAAAAATGGATGAGTATAAAATAAATGAAAAGAGTGCAATTGGAAGAAAAGGTGATACTTTCTTTGCAGTTGTTTGTAATAAAGCACTTAGCTTTGAAGAATATAACATAGAAAGTGCTAGGGCACTTGTTCGTCACGTTCAATCGAATGTGCTAGTTAAATGTGAAAAAAATGCAACCGACCAATATATGTTAAAAGATAAATTTGATTTAGTAGCTAAAGGATTGGGATACCATTGTTATGTTATAGAATTGTCTGATAAAGAAAGAGAAAGCTATGAAGAATTTATAACAAGAATAGAAAATAACTTATTTTTATCCGAAAATGACACATTACTATATAATTCTTGCGGTAAAAATTATAAGTTGAATTATAGCGGAGAGTTTTTAATAGATGATGTACTTCAAAATAGCGAATTTAAGCGTTGTGAAAGTAGTTATTGCAAAGTTGAGAGAGGAACAAATGGCTACAATATAGCTTGTAATGGTAAAAAACTCAATATTAAATTCGATAAAATAAACTAAGATAGTAAAATTATGAAAAGGGTATTATTATGTAACAATACTAAGGAGTTTTATGAAAAGAAGAATTGACTTAAAAAACGCAACTGCTAAAGAAATTTTAGCTTTTTCGATGATACCGCTCGGAATGTTTTTTATAGGGACAACAGTCGGTACTGTATTTAACTTTTATATGACAGATGTGCTAAAATTAAGTATGGGTTTAGTTTCAATTGTTCTTTTAGGTACTAAAGCTTGGGATGCAATAAATGACCCTATTATGGGTTTGATAGTAGAAAAAACTCGTACGAAGTGGGGAAAATGTAGACCATACTTACTTTGGATAGCTATTCCTTTAGGAATTGTAACTACTTTATTGTTTTTACCAATAGAATTTTCTGATAAATACAATATGTATGATAAAAGCGGTGCGTTTATCGGCAACGGTATGAATTTTGCTTATGTGCTTCTTGGTTATATGGTTTACATAACAGCTTATACAGCAATAGAAATACCTTATAACAGCCTTACACCGTTGGTTTTTCCACAAAAAGATAAAAGGGTTAAGGCAGTTTCTGTCGCAAGCACATTAGGCTCTTTAGGCTCTATATTACCGCAAATGCTGGCATTTGTTTTTATTGGATTCTTAGGCAATGGACATAAGGATAGAACCGATTGGGGCTATTTTTGGGCTGCATTAATATTTTCAGCAATAGGTGTAAGTTTTCTATTAATTTCCTTTAGTAAGGTAAGAGAAAAAGTTTATATTGCACCTCGCGTAATGAGTTCAAAAAAGGGTTTAAAAACTATTCTTACCGATAAAAGAGTAATTATTTTGATAATATGTGCTTTCTTTTCTGGTTGCGTAGGAGTAGGGAATTTGTTCTTGCCTTATTTTTCAAGATGGAATTGTATCCGGATATTACCGATGGATAAAATAAATAATTTTCTTGCTGGTATTATGGGTAAAAATCCAGAACTTGATGCCGTAGCAATTTTGCCATCTTTGCTTTCTATTTTGAGTGGTATTTCATATATGTTATCAATGCTTATTATCCCATTTTTTCTAAAGAAAATGAGCAAAAAACAATTATGGATAAGGATGTCATTTATTGGTGCAGGAGCAAACGTATTTACGTTTATTATGGGTACTTACATATTGCCATATAATACGGTAACAGGGTTTATTGTATATGCGGTTTTGCGTTTCTTTACGAACTTTCCAGTAGGTATGAGTCTTGTATTAATTATTTCAATGTTTGCCGATATAACTGATGATTTAGAAATGAAAACGGGCGATAGATTAGAGGCAACAGCCTATTCAATGAAAGGGTTTGTACTAAAATTATCATATGCTATATTTAATGTAATTATATTGCAAATAATAAATGCTTTAGGATATAATGCTGATAGAATGGTAATTGCATCAAATAATATTAAGACACCTCTTATAACTTCTACTACACAAGCAAGTTGGATAGGTGGCATAAATTACACAAATTTATTAAATGGTATATTTATGATGCTAACACTTGTAGGTGCATTCGGATTAATATGTCAAGCTATTCCTATGATATTTTTGAAATTTGATGAAGAAGATATGGAAAAAAGACTTGTGGCATACCGCAAGAAAAAAGACGAAGAAAGACAGGCAGAACTTGATGCATTGCTAGCTCTAAAAAATGCAAACGAAACAAAATAATTTAATTGTTATGTTAATATAACACAAATAAGTAACAATTCGACATAGCTATTGTATGTCGAATTGTTACATTTATGGGTGTATTTTTGTAGCAAATTAATTGACAAAAATTCTATATTATAATATATTAATTATATAGGCAAATCTATTATGAGGTAGGTAATTGCCAATTGTTCTAAATTAAATTAGAATTGATAATATAATTAGATAAGGGAATTAAAATGTTATAGGTGGATTTTTCAAACCACAACATTTTTGGAAAAGGGGAAATATGAAGAAGTTTTTAAAGTTGTTTATGATAGCTATAATGGTTATTTTTGCGATTTCTATGTTAGTATCTTGCGATAAAACTAAAAATCCTGATATTAATGATAGCAATATTAGTAATGAAAGTAATGATTGCGAAGATATAGCTATTACTTTTAATACAAATTGTGACAATGAAATTGAAGACTTTTTTTTGAAAAAAGATGAGAATGGTGATGTAGAACTTCCTGAAAATCCTAGTAAAGAAGGATATGAATTTGTAGGTTGGTTTTTAGATAGAGAATTTGAAAATGAGCTAAATATTAAAGAATTAAATTCTAATGTAAATGTTTATGCTAAATGGAATAAAATAGATGAACCAATAGAAAAGGCAAATATTATAGATTTAATCAATAATAATCCTAATTTTTGGAAAGCAAGACCTAATTTAAATTATATAAACTTGATTTATTATAAAGATTGTTACCTAAATTTATCCGATTATACACAAGAAATAATAGGAGATGGTTTATTTCTTGGAACAACCCCAATTTTATATAGTTGTCCAAGTGAATTAATTAAATATATAGATCTTAGTCATTATGAAGTTGATAAAAAAACGCAATTAATAAAGAATATCAAATTTAATTGGCTTACAGAAGCTTTTATTAAAGGGATAGAAGAAAGAACAGATAATAATGGCAAAAATTATTATGTATATAAAGGAACTAATATTTTATTTGGTACGGGTACTGAAAAATTGATAGGAGAATATACGGTTCCTAAGGAAATAACGACAATAGGGGAATATGCATTTGGAGAAAATTATGTAACTAATTATAAATACATAGATGAGAGTATATCGAATAGAATAATTTTGGCTGACGGCTTAACAAGTGTAAAATTGCCATATGGCTTGAAAAATATTGGGGAAAATGCCTTTAGAGGTTGTGCAAGTTTATCAAACATAAATCTTCCTGAAAATATAGAATCAATAGAAAAAGGTGCTTTTGTAGATTGTGATAGTTTAGATTATGTAATAATTCCTAATAATATTTCTTACATCAATAATGCTTTTAATGATAATACAATAATATTTTATGAAGGAACAAAAGAAAAACTAAGTACATTAGCTAATATAAAATGGGAATATGCACATTGCAATTTTAAAGGAACTTTGAATAAATGTAATTATAAATCTTTACAATTTATAACAATTGATAATGGAAATAATCATAAAGCTATTTTAAGTTCTATAATAGGTGATATTAATGTACTTGATATCCCAAATATAATAACAAATAATGGAATATCTTATGATGTCAATTATGTTGCATATAGTGCTTTTTATGGTAAAAATATTGTTGGAATAAAAATGCCGAATAGCTTAGAGACATTAGAATATGAATATTCTTGGAGTAAATCAATTTATATTTGTTATGAAGGGACAGAAGAGGAATTTAGAAATATAAATTCAAAAGAAATTTATAGTTATGATGAAACAAAAATTAATTATAATTTTACAGGAACATTGTGTGGATATACATTTGAAGACATTATATATGTGTTATTGAATGATGGGATAAATCAAACAGCAATTTTACTTAAGTGTAATAATTGCACAAATATATTGGAAATACCGGATAAAGTAAATTATGAAGGTATGGAGTACACTGTTAATGAAATCAACTCAATTAATAATAGTTATTTAAAATGTATAAAAATGCCTAATAGCATAATTAAATTGAAAAAAAATATTTTATACCAATTCAATTATATTTTTTATGAAGGAACTCAAGAGCAATATGATGCAATAGAAAATATTAATAATAATATATGTAAATTAAGTCCAAAATTTTATAACTTTACAGGAACAATTACTAGTAGTGTTGTAGAATCTATAGAATACATATTGGTAAATAATGAAAATAGCCACGATGCTTTTGTGATTCAAGATTTCAGAAATAATGATTGGTGTTGGGCTATTAATATACCTAATATTGTAATTAACGAAGGAATAGAATATGAAGTTACGCAAATTTCGAATTATTATAACAGTTATTCCGATTTAAGTAGTATTAAAATACCTGCTAGTATAACAAAAATCGGGATTAACGCATTTAAAAATTATAGAAATATTGATAGTATTTATTATGAAGGTACACAAGAACAATGGGAAGCAATTACTAATAATGATTTATTAAAAAGTTCTAAAATAATATTTAATTTTACAGGGTCATACAAATTATATATGGACGATGTATATAAATATTTATTAATTGAAGATGGTGAAACATATGAAGCAACAATTTGTGCTGTTAATAATTTTACTGAGTCAATGACAGTACCAAATAAAATTAGTAACGAAGGCAAAGAATATAGTATTAAGAGAATAGCGAATAATGCTTTTTCTAAAGAAATTATTTATTATATAGATCATTTAGATCACAACATATATTTAAAATCTATCATAATTGAAGATGGAATTACTGAGATAGGAGATTATGCATTCAGTAATTGTATTGAATTAGTTAATATCGAAATCCCGGAAAGCATATTAAGTATAAGTAGCTTAGCATTTAATGAATGTGATAATATAGCATATAATATAAAAGATAATATAAAATATTTAGGCTGTGATAGTAATTTATATGTAATAGCAATGGGAACAACTAATAATTTTAATTCATTAAATCAGATAGACGAACATTGTAAAATAATTAATAATTATGCGTTTTGTGGATGTAAAAGTTTGGAAAATTTAGTAATACCAAATGGTGTAATAAGTATAGGAAATGAAGCTTTTTCCTTATGTAATAAACTAAAAAACGTAACAATACCCGAAAGTGTGAAAAGTATAGGCGAAAAGGCTTTTTATAATTGTTATCTTTTAGAAACTTTAGTTTTATTAAATGACATAAAAGATATTGGAGATCATGCATTTTCATGTGATTGTAATAATCCCAATATAGTATGTATAGGAGAATGTGAATATACAGGAGGTAATTTAACTGATGTATATCTAGGAGATAATTTTGAGACAATAGGAAATTGGATGTATAATATTGGTAAATTAAAGAATATAATTGTTAGTCAAAATAATTTATTATATAAATCAATAGATGGTATATTGTTTAGTAAAGATGGAACGCAATTAGTGCTTTATCCAAGTGGAAAAGAAGCAACTTCTTATGAAATACCAATTAGTGTAACAAGTATATCTAATAATGCTTTTAATAACAATAATTATTTAACTAATATAGTAATACCAGATAGTGTAATAAGTTTGGGGGATAGTGTATTTAGGCATTGTAGAAACATAACCAATATAGTAATAGGGAATGGGATAAAAAACATAAATAGTTATGTATTTGAAAATTGTATTAATTTGTCAAGTTTATCTATTGGAGATAATGTTGAAACGATTGAACTATCTGCATTTTATGATTGTTCGCAATTATCTAATATAGAAGTGAGTTCAAACAATCAATATTTTAAATCGATTGATGGAGTATTGTATATTATCGATGGTGTTAGATTATTTGATAGTAATTCGCCAGGTCATTATATAAATAATTAAGACGATTGAGTAATTCATTATATTTTTTATTAATATTAATGTAAAAATAAAACATAAAAACCACTAGCTTAACTAGTGGTTTTTATGTTTAGATTAGAGTATTTTTTAAACAAAAGTTATTTTGTAATTGAACAATCTATATTAGGTTATTTATGATTATTGGTTGTCATCAATATTGTCTTTAGTAATATTTTCTGAATTTGTTGCTAACTTTTCCGTTTCTTCTTTTGTTTGTATATCGGATAAGACATAATATCTTTCTCATTATATTTAAGCATAGCAAACATACCGATTATTGATAATCCAGCTGCGAAAAGTACTGCGTATCTAATTCCAGAGTCATTCCCAACATTTTTTCCTAATGTTAGAAAGGAAGTTAAAACTATTGCGGATATACTACCTCCTAATTTAGTAATAAATGAGTTTACTGCGACATACATGCCAGCTTTATCTTCATTGTACTTAACTCTATCATAGGCAGCACAATCGGCTGTAATAACGTTTGGCAAGATACCAAATGATGCTTGTGCAAACGGGGATAGTAATACAACTAATCCAAGCATAATGTAAACATTTATTCCAAATTTACCCAATGCACTTATTATAATAAATGTAAAGGTAAAACTTATTAGGCTAATTATCATAACTTTTTTCTTTCCGCCTTTTTTGGAAAGTATGTTAATGAGAGGATAGAAAGCTAAAGTTAAGACACCTATAACGGTAGTTAAGGTACCCTGAACACTCTTGTTTAGTAAAGCTAGTACAGTAATAAAATAAATCAAACCACTTTCAAATATATAGGTAGAAATAGTATAAAGGGTATTGGTTAATAAGAATTTACCAAAACTTTTATTAGCCATAACACCCTTAAAGGCAGGTATTAGTTTTTGGTGTTTATATTCTATTGACTTTGTTACATGCTCTTTTTCATTGATAGCAAAAGCGGGAATTAACAAGAAAATTACTCCAACTATTGATGTTAAAGAATAAGTGAGTCGAACGCCCCAAAGCAAACTAACATTAAATAAATCGGCTATAGGTTGCCATAAACCTGAAGTAAATGACACAAGTACGAATCCAACGAACCAAAATGCACTACTAATTGTGCTTAAATCAACTTTTTCTGCACTGGATTGTGCTATTTCGACCATTAATGTATTATAATTAATTATATAAAAGCTAAAAAATATTGCACTTAGTACTAGAAAAGCAAATAACCATACAACATTCATTATGCTAATTCCAGATGATACTGGTACAAAAAATACTAATAAATAACATAAAGCAAATGGGATAGCACTAAAACGCATCCAAGGTATTCTCTTGCCAGAAGGTCTATTCATTTTGTCGCTTAAACTTGCTATGGAAGGGTCTATAGCAGCATCAAAAACTCTACCTATAGTAAGAATAATCCCAAGAACAGTAAGTCCAAATAAAATGTTATTTTGAGGTACAAGAATTGGCAAGCCCGAGTTATCAGGAGGGAAAAAGAAGTATACTAAATTTAACATGTGAGGAGTAGTAATAATTGCTATCCCTAAATTTCCTAAAGAATAAATTAATTTTGTTTTTAGTGATAATTTTTTCATTTTTAATTTACCAAAGAATTTTGTTTCTTTTCCTTTAAATATTTTTATTTTTTAATGCATCGAAATATAGTTCTATTTGATTTTTTATAATTTTAGTACCAGATAATCCAGTTTCGTTTTCAATTTTTTCTCCTCTCATAGCTATTCTTTGACCAAATGACCATAATACATTAGATATTGTAGCTTCTGTAAGAGCAATGTCTGGTGTTATTATAGTACCGTCTTCTACACCTTTTTCTAATATATTTGTTAAAAGTATATCCCATACCGCTGATTCATTTTCATATATTTGCAAAACCGATTCAGTTGGTTTGAATTTTACATTATCATTAAAATAATAATCAAATTCTCCAATTAATTTGATTACGGAAGGATTATTTGCCATTTCATCAACTAAAGCAAGCAAGAAAAACTTTAATTGCATTATTCCCGTTCCTGTTAAATTATCATACAAATTTGTGCTAAATGTATTCCATTTTTTCAATATTAATATAAGTACTTCATATGCCAAATCTTCCTTACTTTGAAAATGCCTATATAAAGTTCTGCGACTGATTCCAATATGATTTGCGATATCATCCATCGTAGTTAGTGTATAGCTTTTTTCCATAATAATTTGTTTAGCTTGCATAATAATAATATTTTTATCTACTTTTTTCATTAATATTCCTCATTGTCACTATGTGTGACAATAATACAATAGCATATTAATAATGTTATGTCAATATGCTATTTTTGTAAAAAATAAAAAGATTAATACAAAGATATATTTGTGGTAATAGAATAAAATATAAAAATCGTATAGGTTGACAAAAATTTGTAAATACTCGTTTTTATAGGAGTAAGGAATATGAATAAAATTAATAAAGATGCAAAGAATAATCAATTAAATTTTTATAGAAGTGATAATAAAGGTAAAAAGTTAACAAATAATCAAGGCGTAGGAGTTTCGAATACTAATGATTCATTAAAGGCAGGCAAAAGAGGTCCTACATTAATGGAAGATTTCCATTTTAGAGAAAAAGTTACACATTTTGACCACGAAAGAATACCGGAGAGGATAGTGCACGCTAGAGGATTTGGTGCTCACGGGTATTTTGAATTGTATAAAGATTTAAGTCATCTTACTATGGCAAAATTCCTTACTAACACAGATGTAAGAACTCCCGTTTTCGTCAGATTTTCGACAGTAGCAGGGTCTAGAGGTTCGGCGGATACCGTTCGTGATGTTCGAGGTTGGGCGACAAAATTTTATACTGAAGATGGGAATTATGATTTAGTGGGGAATAATATGCCTGTATTTTTCATACAAGATGCAATAAAATTTCCTGATTTAATACATTCGGTAAAACCTGAGCCAAATAATGACATACCTCAAGCTTCTTCGGCACACGATACATTTTGGGATTTTATATCTAGTACGCCTGAATCTGCTCATATGGTTATGTGGATTATGTCGGATAGGGCTATACCGAGAAGTTATAGAATGATGGAAGGGTTTGGAATTCATACCTATAGGTTGGTGAATGATAAAGGGGAATCTAACTTTGTTAAATTTCATTGGAAGCCTTTACTTGGTGTTCATTCGCTTGTATGGAATGAAGCACAAAAAATAGCAGGTGTAAATTCGGATTTTCATAGGCGTGATTTATGGGACACTATTAATTCTGGAAATTTCCCTGAATATGAATTTGGTATACAAATTATTAAAGAAGAAGACGAACATAAATTTGATTTTGATGTACTAGACCCAACTAAATTATGGCCGGAAGAAATAATACCGGTGCAGATAGTTGGTAAAATGGTTCTTAATAGGAATGTAGACAATTTCTTTGCGGAAACTGAGCAAGTTGCATTTTGTCCGGCTAATTTAGTGCCAGGTATCGACCTTACAAACGACCCATTATTGCAAGGTAGATTGTTTTCTTATCTTGATACGCAAATAAGTAGATTGGGCGGGCCTAATTTTCAAGAATTACCTATTAATAGACCTCTTGCCGAGGTTCATAACAATCAAAGAGATGGGATTCATAGAACAGCAATTGATATTGGTGTTCATTATTCGCCTAATACTTTGAATGAAAATTGTCCGCATACGGCGAAAACCGATGAAAGTTCTTTTAATCATTATCGTGAAAAAATTGAAGGGTACAAAATTAGAGCAAGAAGTGAAAGTTTTAGTGACCATTTTACGCAAGCTACTATGTTTTATAATTCGATGACATCTGTAGAAAAAGAACATATTAAAAGTGCTTTAAAATTTGAATTAGGAAATTGTATGGATATGGGCGTGAAAAATAGAGTAGTTGAGATGCTTAATAATATTGATAATTGTTTGGCAAAAGAAGTTGCTACAGGAATTGGAGTAAACCCTCCTAAAACGCCTAAAGTTTATAGTACTAAATTATCACCTGCTTTGTCTCAAGAAAATACAATTAAGATTGCAGACACTTTGAAAGTTGCTATATTGGTAACCGACGGTTTTGATTATGAAGAAGTAGAAAAATTCACTCAAGTTCTTCACGAGTCTAAAGTTTGTTACGAAATTGTTAGCAGTTCATTTGGAAAAATAACAAGTAGTGGTGGTAAACAATTAGATGTAGGCAAAAGTTTTTTAAATGCTGCTTCTGTGAATTATGATGGTATATATATACCTAGTGGAAAGATAAACATTGAGAATATGATAAATTGCGAAGATGTGATGATTTTTATAAAAGAAACATATATGCACGCCAAAACAATAGGGGCTAATGGTGAGGCAGTAGCGTTATTAGAAAAATGTAATCTTAAAAATGCTCAATATGTAAGTAATCTTGTTGTTGATAAAATTTTAATAAATTGTGGTGTAATAACAGGTCGAAAACTTAAAGATATTAAAGAATTTTCAGATGAATATATTAAAGTCTTAGCACAACATAAACATTGGGGTAGAACTTAACAATAAAAAAAATAAACTTATAGTATTGTTAATGTATTGTTAAAGTGATATTATAAATTATAGATATTTTATAATTGTACTAAAGAATAAACTTAAAAGTAAAATGGTGAATAATGAGTAAAAATAAAAAATCTAAAACATTAATAATTATAATAGCATTATTGCTTATTGCAGTTATTTCTGCGGGTATATGGCTTATCGTTGTTGATAAAACTTCTCGTTCGGCAGGGTTAATAGAATTAAATGTAAACCAATCTATTCAAAAGAGTGGATTAGTGCAAGAAGAAAGTAATATTGATATTAATGGTATTACTATGCATTATTCAGTTTGCGGACAAGGTTATCCTCTAATACTTTTGCACGGGAACGGTGGCAGTCATTCTGATTTTGACAATCTTATAGAATATCTCTCAAATGATTATGAAGTTTTTGCCCTTGATAGTAGGTGTCAAGGCGAGAGTACAGGAAATGAAATTTCGTATGAACTTATGGCACAGGATACAGCTGTATTCATAGAAACTATGGGTCTTGACCATCCAATTATATTTGGGCACAGTGATGGGGGAATAGTCGGTTTGCTTTTAGCTATTAATTATCCTGATAGTTTGTGTGGGCTTATTTCTGGCGGAGCAAATTCAAATCCGAATGGGTTAAAATGGTATAGTCTATTAGAAACAAAAATTGCTTACGCTATAAAAAATGATGCACTTGACAAAATGATGATTGAAGAGCCAAATATTACTGCTGATAACTTAAAAAGTATTAATGTACCTACCTATATTATTGCAGGAGAATTTGATATAATAAGGCTATCTGATACTAAATTTATTTCGAGCAACATTGAAGGAAGTGAAATAGGTATTATAAAAGGTGGAAGTCATTCTAGCTATACCAATGACGGCAAGAAAGGTTATGTATTAATATCTTCGTGGATAGAAAAAACGTTATTATAATTTGCTTATCTTAGCAAAAATATTTATAAAAATACTCAATATTTATATTAAGTATTTTTTTTTATGTCGTAATTAAAAATATTATCTTAAATGTTTGACAAAATTATTTTTAGTACATATAATGTTAGGCAACTAACAAATATTTTAAGGAGCATAAAATTGGAAAATAAAATATTCTATCAATTAAGGGAAATCGGAATTTTAGTCAAAAGAAAAATGGATGCTTCTATGGCTTCATTAGATTGTCATAAAATGACTAGATTGCATTGTATGGTTATAGAATATTTGCATCAAAATATTGGAAAGGATGTTTTCCAAAAAGATATAGAAAAAGAATTTACTATTCGTCGTTCTACTTGTACGCAGTTATTAAAAGTTATGGAGAGTAATGGAATTGTAAAGAAAGAAAAAGTATCGTTTGATGCTAGATTAGTAAAATTGACACTAACGGAAAGTACAAAATTAATGCATAAGCGTATTTCAGAAGAGACAAATAAGATGGATGAAATAATGGGAAAAGGTCTAACAATACAAGAGATTGAAGAATTTACTAGAATTATTGAAAAAATAAAAAAGAACATTGAATAAAAGAAATTATTAATTAGAAATTTATATATAGAAAGGAGTTTTTATGGCTAAAATATTTAAATATTTAAAAGCGAAAGAATGGGCATTAATTGGAGTTAGCCTAATTTTTATAGTTATTCAAGTTTGGCTTGATTTGAAGTTGCCTGATTATATGACGGAAATAACTTTATTGATACAAACTCCCGGTAGTGCCATTTCTGAGATTTGGGCTGCTGGTGGGTGGATGTTATTATGTGCATTGGGAAGTTTGGTATCCTCTGTTATTGTCGGCTTTTTTGCGGCAAGGATAGCAGCAAAATTTGCACAGAGAATAAGAGAAATGGTGTTTAATAAGGTTGAAGATTTTTCAATGGAAGAAATTAATAAATTTTCAACAGCAAGTCTTATTACTCGTTCAACAAACGATATAACACAAATACAACTAATAGTTGCTATGGGTTTGCAAGCTATGATAAAAGCACCTATTCTTGCAGTTTGGGCAATTACTAAAATAGCTAATAAAAGTTGGCAATGGACGACAGCTACAGGTGTAGCAGTTGGCGTATTGTTAGTTATGATTACTGTTATTATTATATTTGTAATACCAAGATTCAAAAAAATTCAGTCTTTGACCGATAATTTGAATAGGGTAACTAGAGAGAATCTAACAGGACTTCGTGTTGTTAGAGCATATAATGCAGAAAATTATCAAGAAAAAAAATTCGATGTAGCAAATAATGAATTAACACAAAATAATTTGTTTGCAAATAGACTTATGGCTATAATATTTCCGGGAATGTCACTTATTTCAAATGGACTTACATTATCTATTTATTGGATAGGGGCGTATTTGATTAATGCGGCTGGATTTGCAGATAAATTATTAATTTTTAGTAATATGATTGTGTTTACTGCTTACGCAATGCAAGTAGTTATGGCTTTTATGATACTTGCTATGATTTTTGTAATGCTACCTAGAGCTTCAGTATCGGCGAAAAGAATTATGGAAGTTTTGGATACAAAGCCTAGCATTATTGATGGTGATATAAATGATGTTAGTACAGAAAAGAAAGGTGAAATTGAATTCAAAAATGTTAGTTTTAAATACCCTGATGCGGCTGATTTTGTATTGCACGATGTATCATTTAAAGCTAAACAAGGTGAAACAATAGCCATTATCGGTTCTACAGGTTGTGGTAAAAGTACAGTGGTAAATCTTATACCAAGATTTTATGATGCAACTGATGGCGAGGTGCTAATTGATGGAATAAATGTAAAAAACTATACTCAAGAATTTTTGCATAACAAAATAGGATATGTACCGCAAAGGGCCGTTTTATTTTCGGGAACAGTTACTACCAATGTAAGATTTGGCGATAACGGAAAAGAAGCTGTAGATGAAGTCGGATTAAAGAAAGCAATAAATATTGCTCAAGGAACTGATTTTGTAGAGGAAATGAATGAAGGTTATGAAGCATCCATTTCTCAAGGCGGTACTAATATTTCGGGTGGACAAAAACAAAGGCTTGCCATTGCTAGAGCGATTGCAAGAAAACCTGAAATGATTTTGTTTGATGATAGTTTTTCTGCTCTAGATTATAAAACAGATAATATATTACGAACAGAGCTAAAAAAAGAATTAGCGGCTACTACTAAAATTATTGTTGCCCAAAGAATAGGAACAATCAAGGATGCCGATTGTATCATAGTTTTGGAAAAAGGAAATATAGTCGGGTTGGGAAAACATAAAGAACTTTTGAAAAACTGTAAAGTTTATCAAGAAATAGCTTATTCACAGCTTTCAAAGGAGGAACTATACAATGTCTAATCAAAAAGATTATAAAATAGGCGATAATAAAACGCATACAAGTAATGGTCCAAAGATGGGACCTGGTGGAATGGGCAGAATGGGTAAAGGTGAAAAGCCTAAAGATTTCAAAAAATCGTGGAGTAAATTAATAGGTTATTCTAAATCATATTTGCCAGTTATTATATTAGCAGTTATATTGGCAATTAC
>JBAXZI010000008.1:0-46602 GCA_041670385.1 Clostridia bacterium
ACAACCACTTATCGATTTTGATAATTATTTAAATAAAACATTTGAGGATAATTTTGAATATCAAAAAGAACAAATATATACTAATGGTAATATAACGTATCCAAATTTAAATGATTATCCTATTACGCTTAATACATTTTTAAATGCAGAAAGATGTAACAAATTAATAATTAAAGGTGAATCATATAAGAATGAAAATAATAAAATATGGATTACTCAAAATATATATAATGCTTTAAGTAATTATTTAAATTTAGATATAAACGATAGTGTCAGTTGTCAAATAAATAATATTGATGTTGATTTAATAATTGCTGGAGTAGTAAGCGATTATAATTGTTATATAGGAATAGATTATGCTGTTGAGTTAGGTCTTAAATTGCGTGTGCCTGATTTTAAAATAAAATCACAATCTTATGATTTGGACTATAAAAAAATAGAAAAGAGCAAAAAACATTGGACAAAAGATATCAATGCAATATTTGGTAAAGTAGAAGTAGAATATTCAAATGATTCATATATCGAATATTATAATAATAACAAAAAAAATATTGGTGCATTACTATACTTAGTTATAGGTGTCTTATTTATATTAATAATAGTTTCTATTATAAATACTTTTAATATAAATTTTTATGAAAATGAATTGTATTATAATCTATTGAAAGTATTTGGTTTATCAAATTTACATATACAAATAATGAATTTAATAGAATTTATTATAATAGGAATAAATAGCATGTTATTTTCTATTTTATTAATATATTTTTCACAACCTGTTTTGCTTAGGTGCTTAGAATGGATGTGGTTTGATGTTTTTAAAAATTTTGTGGGTTATGAAATAATATTTAATATGTCATTTTTAATGTTTTTCATAGTATCGTTAATATATTTTATTTTTATTCCTTTAATATTGTTTGTTTTTATGCGAGAGAAAAAGGGTGAAAGTATTATTGGTGAAATGAGGGAAATAGGATGAAAATATTAGATTTAGTAAATATTGCTTTTAATTATACTATTCGTAATAAAAAAACTATGAAATCCATTATCGGGATTAGTATGGTTTTTATGATTTTTATAATAATTTTATGGATATTTTTATCGGTGTTTTTGCAATATCCTCAAATAGCAGACAAAACTCCAATTGATAATGTTATTAATATAGATTATGCAGATGAGCAAACTATTATTTCGGGATACAGAGATACAGGTGGGACATTGGGGAGTGATAGTTTTTTATATGGTAATAAAGAAAAAAATAATTTGCTTAATAAATATGATAATCATATAGAAGAAAAAATAGTATCACAATATATTCAAATACGACAAAATCAAGAAATAGTAAATATTAATAATCAAGAATATACAAACAATGATTATATCGAATTATATAAATTTATTGATTTAGATAAAAGTGATGGAAAAATAATGTTATCAAGTCAAAAAAATGAATTAGGTAGTGATGGACAAAAACTTCTTATAGGGGAAGGTTTTGAAGGTAATGGTAAAGGACAAATAATTGTGTCTGAAAAGTGGCTGGAAAAATTTTCGCTAAAAGAAGAAGATGTTTTAAATAAGAAAATTGCTATAACTCTTGATGTTGATAAAATACACCATAATTTATTTAAATATGAAAAAAATTATGTATTAGATAACGATAATATCGTAGATAACGAACATATAAATGAAAATGAGTATACCCAAAAATATATGTATGAAGGGGATAATATATGTGTTTTGAAAGATTTTACTGTAAAAGGCATAATCAAAAAGGGTTATTATGATAAAAAATTTAATAAAGAAGAAGAGTCAGAAATTATATTATCGACGAGTTCTCTTTATGATGATAATGGCAATTCATATTTGCCTATTATAAAAGACCATAAGATATGTGATGAAAATTATAAAGCTGATGTTGGAATTGCTACATATAAAACGACAGATTATAATGCTTTAGCTAATGAAGCTAATGAAAAAGGTATGTTTTTCCCATTTATAGTACAGGGATCGTTTTATAGTAAATTAAACTATACTAGTGTAAATACCTTAATTTCTAATACGCCAATAACAAGTTTGGAAATACAAATGGATAGTTATGGGCAGGCAAAAAAACTATATAATAAAGTTTATATGGATAGTAAATCAGATGAAAATCTAGCAAATAAAAAGCTAGTTGATTCTGTTAGAATCACGAACTTTTTTGATAAATTATTAATTGTTTTAGGATTAAGTGGTGCTGTAATATTTATAGTAACAATGATAAATTATTATAACAATTTATCGTACATATATAAGAATAGAAAGAAATATATTGGTATAGAAAAAGCTATGGGAATGAAGAAATATGATATTTATAAAATAATTTTTTTAGAAAATTTAATTATTAATTTCTTAGCTTGTGTTATTGCTGTGATTTTTTCAGTTATTATTTGTTATTTTATTACTTTAAAATTCAATAGTATCTTTAGTGAATTTTTTACTTTAAATTGGTATTATTATTTATTATCTTGTATTATAGTAAGTGTCCTATTATTTTTAATTAGTAATTTATTTGTAATGATTACCTCGATAAAATATTCAAAATCAAGTATAATTAATTTGATTAAAGGGTGATTTAATATTTTA
Source organism: Clostridia bacterium (assembly GCA_041670385.1). GTDB lineage: Bacteria > Bacillota > Clostridia > Christensenellales > DTU072 > CAG-1782. The sequence continues at coordinate 2,626 of JBAXZI010000008.1, forward strand.
TACTAAAGTTTACAAAAGTATAGCAATGTTACTAAAATGTTACAAATTTGGTTTTGGTAGGTAATATTTTTAGAATTTTTAATAAAAATCACTATAAAAGTGGTTTGATAATCAGCATAAAATTGAATTTATTGCAATAAATAGGCTTTTTTGGCGGAGAGAATGGGATTTGAACCCATGAAGGGCTTATCACCCTTACACGATTTCCAATCGTGCTCCTTCGACCCCTCGGACATCTCTCCTTAGTTTTGGTCAAAACTTATGTTGTAAAAAAACAACACAAATTAGTATATACTATACAAATAGTTTTTGCAATTGTTTTCTTGATTTTTTTATTTTATATTTCTTGATTTTTTTATTTTATATTGGGTATAATTAATAGCATAAGTTATAAATTTATGAAAAGTTACTACTTTTATCATTTAATGTAAAAAAAATATTGAAATAATTTATGTTTTATGATATATTAGTAAAGTAGAATAATTCTGGAGGTTTTTTTTAATGGGTAAAAACAAAAAAAATAAAAATGAAACAAATACACCGAATAAAGCTAAATTTGAATTAGTAAGACCAACTGTTCCTGTTGATAAAGAACCAACTGGCGAAAGAGATTATTTTGCTGAGTTTTATAATGCATATAAAAATGATTATGTAAAACAATATCTTGACGAATATCATAAAATGAAAGCTCAAGAGGAATATGATAATAAGAGAAAATAAAAATTTGCAAGTGCCAATATTGGTACTTGTTTTTTGTGTGGAGAAATAATGAGTATCAAACCAAAGAGTAATAAAAAATTATTTAAGTTATCTACATCATATGTTGCTAAAATGGCGTTATTAACTGCTTTATCTTTTATTCTATACGTATTTTGTAAATTTTCTTTACCGTTTATATTTCCTCAATTTTTAGATATACAATTTTCAGAACTACCTGCATTGCTTGCTGGTTTTTCTATGGGTCCGTTATCGGGCTGTTTGGTTATTGTTTTTAAATGTCTATTAAAATTTCCGCTTACTTCTACAGCATTTGTAGGAGAACTTACTGACATGGTGATTGGTATAGCTTTTGTTTTACCTGCAAGTTTGATTTATAGTTATCACAAAAACAGAAAGCACGCTATATTAGGATTAGGCATCGGTTTGTTAATTTATACTATAGTTTCTGTAATTTTGAATAGATTTGTATCAATTCCATTTTATCTAAAAGTGTTTTTTAATAATAACTGGAATATATTATTAAGCATTGTTAAACCTCTTTATCCTAATGTTACTGTAGATAATTTTTATAAATACTATTTATTACTTGCTATAGTTCCATTTAATTTGCTTAGAGGCGGATTGATTAGTATATTTACTTTCTTTTTATATAAGAGATTATCCAAACTTTTGCATTGGGACGGTGATAGAATTATTAATAAAGCAGATAAAAATAACGTTCGAAATTGTACATTTATAGCTCAAAATATAAAACAAACAAATTATCTTGCTGAAATTTTTGCAAAAACATTAGTAGGTGGTGAGGTTGTCTTATTGAATGGCGATTTAGGGGCGGGTAAAACGACTTTTACTAAGGGTTTGGGCAAGGCTTTAGGAATTGACCCAAAAAAAATTACTAGCCCTACATTTACGATTATGAAAGAATATAAGGGTACTAATTTGTCTTTATATCATTATGATATGTATAGACTTGAAGTAGGAGATGAATCTGTTTTAGGTATTGAAGAATTTTTATATAGTAAAAATGCTGTTTGTGTAGTAGAATGGAATAAATTTGAATTAGAAAAAGATTTTATCCAGATTAATATAACTTCTCTGGGTAAGAAAAAGAGAAAGTTTGTAATAGAGGAAAAGTAAAATGAATATTTTATGTTTAGATACATCAACTGAAAAAATCGTATTTGCACTATTAAAAGATAATAAAATAATTGAATTTATAGGCGAAGCAGGTAGTAAAAAGCATAATTCTACTTTATTGCCTTTATTGGATAAATTCTTAAAAGAAAATGAAATCACGATAAAAAATATTGACATTTATGCCGTAGTTGTTGGACCTGGTTCTTTTACCGGGATAAGAATTGGTGTAGCTACAGTTAATGCATTTGCTCTAACTAATCAAAAACAAATTGTAGAAATCACAAGTTTAGAACAAGTTTTTGAGGGTGATAAAGATATGCTTGTTGGTTTATCTTGTAAACATGACAATTATTATTGTGCTAATAAAATAGATAAAAAAATAGAATATTTACCTTTAAATATTGATGAAATCAAGAATTTAGGGAAAGAAATGACTTTATTTGAAAATAGTAATCCAAGTAAAATGATGAATGTAGCAATTAAAAAAATTGCTAATAAAGAATTTGTAAATCAAGCTAAACCTTTTTATATGAAAAGGTCTTCAGCCGAAAGAGAAACTGGTATAAAATGCTAGAATTTTACCCTCTTAATTTTGATAATGTCGGGCAAGTAGCCTTGTTGGAAAAACAATGTTTTGGCAAAAATGCTTGGAGTGAAAACTTATTGATTGAAGAAATTCCGCAAAAAAATAAACACTATTTTGTATGCGTCGAAAATAATAAAGTTTTAGGCTATGGCGGTTTTGCACAAATCCTTGATGAAGGTCATATTATGAATATAGCAGTAGATTGTAATTATCGCAAACAAGGAATAGCCACAAAAATACTAAATAATATAATTGGTTTATCCAGTGATTTAGGTATAAAAAGTTATACATTAGAAGTTAGAGAAAAGAACATACCCGCAAGAAATCTATATGAGCAACAAAAGTTTATTTGTGCAGGAATAAGAAAAAGCTATTATTCCGATGGCGAAAATGCTTGCATATATTGGAGAGTATTGTAGGGGGTATTTTCTTATTATTAATCATATTCAAATTGGCAGTGGTCAAGATATAATATTTTTACACGGGTGGGGCGGTAGTACTGCCTCTTTTTATAACATAGCCAACCGATTAAAGCATAAGTATCGTGTCACTTTGCTTGATTTTTATGGGTTTGGAAAAACTCCAATGCAAAAAAAACCACTTTTTGTTCGTGATTATGCAGAAAGTGTAATTGAACTTATAAACCACTATAAAATGAACGATATAATTTTAGTAGGTCATTCTTTTGGCGGTCGTGTTGCTATTTATATAGCAAGTAAATTTGGATATCTACTAAATAAATTAATTTTAGTAGATAGTGCGGGTTTATTGCCTCATAGAGGTATTATTTATCATTATAAAGTTACAAAACACAAAATTTTACGCCATTTTGGCATTACGCATAAGGCAGGTAGTAAGGATTATCAACAACTAAATAGCATTGAAAAACAAACTTTTATTAACGTTGTTAATGAGGATTTGACCGATTTAGCAAAAAAAATTACTGTACCAACTTTAATATTCTGGGGTAGCAAAGATAAGGAAACCGCCATATATATGGCAAAGAAGCTAAAAAGAATTATTTACGGTAGTTGTTTGGTTATGTTCAAAGGGGCGGGGCATTATTCTTATTTAGATGAGCCTGACCTATTTTACAAACTAACAGTTATATTTTTATCGGAGGTTGGATATGGTATGGTCGTTAGTAATAGTTTTGATAATTTTAAATTGGGTGGTGTTACTAAAATTATTTACACTAAGTCAAGCAGAAAATTATAAAATTAGATTAAAAAATAAACAAATTAAAAAATATTGGATAAAATTAGCACTTGTAAGTGTTCCTATTTTCATAGGTTTATTCTTGTTAAAATTTTTGCCTGCATTAGCAATTATAGAAGGTGTATACATAATAATTATAATTTTTTGGTTAGGTAAATATTTAAATTACCGTACTAAATTAAAATTTACATATAGAGCAACAATAAGTTATATAATAAGCGGATATATTCCAACACTAATTTCAATAATTCTACTATTTTTCGTAAATAGTAGAATAGTATTATTTGGTTTTTTATTCGGATATTTTGCAATTTTACCGTTATATCAAAGTTTGGTTTTTACTATAATTAATCCAATTTTTATAAGAAACAATAAAAGATTTATCAATAAAAATATTACAAAACTTAATAAAATGCAAGTAATAAAAATAGCAATAACAGGTAGTTTTGGCAAAACAAGTTGTAAAAATATTTTGAAGCAAATCTTAGCACAAAAATTCAAAGTTTACGCTACACCAAGTAATTATAATACACCTATGGGAATTGCACTTAGTATTGAAAATATGCCAGAAGATACGCAAATTTTTATAATGGAAATGGGAGCTAGAAATGTAGGCGATATTGATGAACTTTGCAATTTGTTTACGCCTGATTATGGCATTATAACAGGTGTTAGCGACCAGCATTTGGAAATATTTAAGTCTATAGAAAATATTTATAATGAAAAATTTGAGTTGGCAAAACATATAGACGATAATGGACTTTGTGTCTTTAATGGCAATAATCGTTATACTCTAAAGATGTATAAAAATTGTGTATGCCCGAGGGCAATAATTAGATTGAATAAATTTGCTGATTATTATGCTAAAAATATTAAATTAGGAAGCTTTGGTTCTAAATTTGAAATTTATATAAAAAATAGTATTTTGGGTTGCCAAACTATCCTTTTAGGAAGACATAACATACAAAATGTACTTATGTGTGTAGCTATAGCAAAACAGCTTTGCTTAGAAAATAACGAAATAATTGATGGAATAAAGTCTCTTAAGTTTGTACCACATAGATTGCAGCTTAGTAGGTCCAATAATATTAATATTATTGATGATAGTTATAATTCAAATATGATAGGCATAAAATATGCAATAGAATGTTTGGCAAAATTTGATACAAGAAAAGTTGTGCTTTCTCAAGGTGTGGTAGAAACTGGTGTCAATCAAAAAAGTGACAATGTCGAGATAGGAAAATTACTCGGTAGGGTGAGTGACATTATTATTCTAGTGGGTATTAATACCAATTACTTATTAGAAGGAATAAAAAGCTATGATATAAACAAAGTAGTGCATTGTTATGCTAGTTTGGATAATGCAAAAAAAGAACTTCCCAATATTTTGGAAGCAGGGGATACTTTCTTAATTCAAAATGATTTGCCGGATACCTATAATTAAGGGGGATATATGACAAAGAATATAGCTATTCTGTATGGTGGTGAAAGTTGCGAACACGATATTTCTATAATAACAGCGTTAAGTGCATATAATATTATAAAATGGGATTTTAATGCAATGCTTGTTTATATGAAAAATGGTAAATTTTTTATAGGAGAAAGTTTATCAAAAATCACTACATATAGCAATTTTTCAGCAAATAAGTTAAACGAAGTTTTCTTTCAAAATGGAAATATATTACGCAAAAAAAGACGTACTATTCAAGCACAAAAAATTGATTGTGCATTGGTTTGTAATCATGGCGGAGCTGGAGAAAATGGTGCATTATCTGGATTTTTAGAAGTAAATAATATTCCTTATACTTGTAGTGGTATGGTTGAAAGTGGTATATGTCTTGATAAGGTCTTGACAAAAAAAGTATTAGATTATTACAGTTTTCCTTATCTAAAATATAAAGTATTATATAAAAATTATGACATATCAGAATTGGATAACCTTGATGATTTTCCATACATAATTAAGCCTGCAAAACTTGGTTCTAGTGTAGGTATAAGTGTAGTAAGAAACAAGGCAGAATTAATCGAAGGGATAAAGTTAGGGCATTTATTTTGCAATAAAATATTGATAGAAAAAGCTCTTTCTAATTTTGAAGAATTTAATTGTGCGGCAGTGATGGTCAATAATAAACCTGTAATTAGTAGTATTGAAAAGCCAATTTTTAATGATAATTATCTAAATTTTTATGAAAAATATATAACAAGTAACCCGCAAAGAGAGTTGCCAGCAAAAATTAGTAATAAATTAAGAATGCAAATAGAGGATATGACAAAAGCACTTTATATACAGTTAAATCTTTCGGGTATTGTAAGAATAGATTATTTGTATTGTAATGATACGCTTTATATAAATGAAATTAATACTGTGCCCGGTTCTTTGTCTACATATTTATTTAAAGTTAATGGATTAGAACCAATAGAATTGTTGTCTATTGTAATTGAGGAAGCAATAATAGAATTTGAAAAAAAGAGACTGTTTACAATGGAATTTAGTAGTTCCGTTTTAGATAATTTTGATGCTAAGCAATTAAAAGGTGGGATAAAAAAATAAAGAGGCATTTGCCTCTTTATTTTTTTATTATTCATTAATAATTTTCTCTATTCTATCGAGTACAGTAGAAGGGGATTGCCACCAATCACGTGACCAAATACGAACCACTTTCCAACCCTTGTCTTCCAAGAATTTAATTCGATATATATCTCTTTCCATTATATCTTCGCTATGGTCAAAAGCCATTCTATCGCTCTCTATACCTAATAAGAATTTTTTATTTAATTTATCAAATATACCTAGTGCAAGTTTATAATCTGTATTACCTAGGTTCGTAAGGACATTATAACCTCGTTTTTCAAGTCCCTTTTTGAGTTCTCTTTCATAACAAGACCCTATATTAGGAGTTTTGTCAACGGTTATATTATCATTTAGAAGTTTAATTATTTCATCTTGTTCGCCATTAGAAACCGCTCTAACATATTGCAAATAACGTTTTAATAATTTACCACCGCTATTCTTATATTCTTCAATGTTTTCTAGTTCCTCAGGTTCTATACTGGTAATTACATAGATTTTCTTTTTAGCTCTTGTTATTGCAACATTTAATCTATTTTCACCGCCTTCTTTAGAAAGTGAACCAAATTGGGTATTTACCTTGTTGCGAGCATTTTTTGCATAGCCTATACTAAATATAATAATATCTCTTTCATCACCTTGGACATTCTCTAAGTTTTTGACAAAAAGAGAATGATTTTCACCTTTTTCAATACGATTACATTCATCATAATATTGTTTGGCAAAAGTACGATTTTTGTCACATTCTTTATCAAATAAGTTCTCAATACATTCTTTTTGGTCGTTATTAAAGGTTACTATTCCTATGGTTTCATTATCAGTTCTTTCATAAAGTAATTTTTTAACAAGTTTAACAACTTCAGTAGCTTCTTTGATATTCTTTCTATCAATCCAAACACCTTTTATTTTTATGCGTTCTATAGGTGGATGAGAATCGATATTAAGATTAGGTGCTATTTGTAAATTTTTATGATAGAAATATGAATTACTAAAATCAATTAGTTCGGAATATTTGCTACGGTAGTGATAGGTTAATTCTACTTTAGGGAATTTAGCACTGGCTAAATCCAAAAGTGAAGTTACTTCCAAAGCAGTCTGGGTAGGTAAATCATAATAACCATCATCGTCGGTTGCTAAATATCTTTTTATAAAAGTAGATGAAGGTGGTAATTGATTATTATCACCAGCAACAACTATTTTTTTGCCTCTATAAATTGATGGAATTGCATTTTCAACAAATAATTGACTTGCTTCATCAAATATTACAAAGTCAAATAAATCTTTTTCTAATGGCATAATCATACTAACTATTTGTGGTGGCAACAACCAGCAAGGGAATAAATCAAGTAGATATTCTCTAAAAGTATCTATCATTTTACGAATAGACCACAAATCTTTCTTTTTGGCTATTTGGAAAGCATAATCTTTGGAAAGTTCTGGATTATCTGTAATTGTTTTATTATATTTTTCACTAAAAGTGGATTCAGCCAAATTTTGTGAAATTTTTCTTTGTTCACTTTTTAATGCAAGTATGTTTTGCCTAATTTTATCAAAACTAACCATTTTAATAAGTTCATTTCGATAATATCCATCCAAAATCGTTATTTCATAATGTACACGCATAGGAACTATCATATTTATTAGATATTGGAAATCGTGAGTGGTATTTTGCGAATGATAATTACAAAATTTTAGGATATACATAATTTCTTGTGGTATTTCACTTATTTCCGAGTTCAAATCGGATATATATTTGTAATTTTGTAATGCGTTAAGCATTTGTTTTAATAATTGATAATTACCGTGAATTATGCTGCCTAGTACTTGTGCAAAACCAACTTCAGTAAGGAAGCTTTGTAGCATAGAGTATTTTGCTTGATATCCGTTAAATGCCTGCATAGCCAAATTCAAATCAATTAGAATATCATTTTTCTTGTTGCTGTAAGATGGTAAAATAAAAGGTAATATCACACAAATAGGTGGTATAAATGATATATTACGCAATCTATAAAGCGAAGGATATTCCAAACTCATAATGATATCAGCTAATTTTTCTAATTTTGGTCGTTGACAATTAACCTTTTCTAGGAAAAATGTTGCTAAATAACGACTGTGCTTGAATTTAGTAAAATCAAAAGGCGGGTTTTCTTCAGCAATTAAACTTTCTAAAAACACGCAAATTTCTTTTATTTTTGATGAGGCAATATCTGGTCTAATATGTCTAGCCATAGAATTATTGTCTACAATTTCTTTATGTGTACTAAATAAATTATCTATTTTTCTATCTCTAATTTGCTTCATATAGCCAAATAGAGTATTGTAATCATAATTAATTATATCGCTTTGTTTGAAAGCGTTATAGATATTTTGGTCTTCACTATTTTTGCTGTAAACAAAATTGTCATCATACATTTCTTGTAAAGATAAACCAAAATCAGTAGGAGAATATAAAGTTTGATTAATTTTTTCTAAAATAGCTAATTCATCATTAATAGAATTTTGCAAAACTTGATAATCATTTTGCGAATTGTTATCATGACAATTAAGGGTTATTTGGTGTAGTTTATTTATCTTTTCATAAAATGCAACTTTGTCTTTTTCTGGGTTTGATAAACAAATAGCTTTATTATTGAGTTTTCCTAGTCGTGAATAAACAACATCTAAAGCAACTTTTTTTTGACTTACTACAAGTATCCTTTTACCTTTAGCAATTGCATCACTTATTATATTAACAATAGTTTGACTTTTTCCAGTCCCTGGTGGACCTATGATAACAAGATTATTATTTTTAGCAATATTCTCTATAGCTTTTTCTTGTGCAAAATCTATATCATTAACTGAAAAAACAGGTTCTATTTCTTTTTCTTTTTTTGTTTTTAGTTCTTTTCCTTGTAGCAATGATTGTAAGTTAGGTGTAGTATAATTTTCTTTTTCCATAACTAAATAATCATCATAAATAGGATTGGTGGTAGAAAATCTACCGAGTACAAGCATATTTTTATATTCTAAAAAAGTTTTTTCAATTTCTTTGGTTTCATCAAATAGAATAAAATTCTTTCTTCTAATCATTCTAATAGCAAAATTGTGTTCGTTAAGTATAGAAATTATATCTTCTATGTTTTTATAAGAATTGTTTTCTTGTGGATAAAAATCTTGTACAATTTCACTTGCCGGTATATAGTTTGCATTACAAAATGCATAAATAAAACTTTTATTTAGACTAATAGGTAAATCCGATTGGTTTTGTATTGTTATTTCATTTTTGCTTATTTCAATTGTTACCGGTACAAATAGTAATGGTGCTTTAACAACTGTATCTTTGCCTATGCATCCTATTACAAATCCTACCGCAAGGAATAAATCATACCTACCTGTTTCATTGTATATTTCACGGACTTCCCTTTCTAAATAACGAAAATCAGTTATTTGCTTATCTAGTATATCTACAGGTGTTTCTATTTCTTTATTCGCTAATTTGGTAGCAATTTTTTTATTTGTGATAACCAAATTTTGAGTGCGTCGCCATACAAAGTCCCAAACATCTTCCGGGTCAAGATGACTATAAATATTACCAATATCGATTGAATAATTTTTAGTCATTCTTCTTGTATAAAGACAGCGGTTTTTACCGTTTATTTCGATAAATCTTTCCTTATATTTATTATATATTTTTTGCAAATTTTTCTCCCCTAGCTTTTTTTAATTATATACTATTTATAGTCTATCAAAACATAGTACTTTTGTCAATTTGATAAATTATTTTGTTTATATTAATTTATACTAAGTTTGCATTGGAGTTCTCTTGACTTTTTTTGTAAAAAATGTAATTATAATATTGATTAATTTTAATATAAGTTTTACTTTTAATATAAAGGAGTTAATAACAAATGAGTTGTGCAGATAAGATTTTTATCAATAATGTAAAAGAAATTTTGAACAATGGTGTATGGGATACTGATGTAGAAGTTCGACCTAGATGGTCAGATGGTACGCCGGCTCATACCATAAAAAAATTTGGAATAGTTAATAGATACGATTTGAGAAATGAATTTCCAATTTTGACTATTAGAAAAACAAATATTAATGCAGCAATAGACGAAATTCTTTGGATTTGGCAAAAAAAATCTAACAATGTAAACGAACTTAATAGTCACATTTGGGACAGTTGGGCAGATGATAACGGCTCTATAGGCAAAGCCTATGGTTACCAATTAGCACAAAAGCATCAATATAAAGAAGGTATGTTTGACCAAGTAGATAGAGTACTTTTTGATTTGAAAAATAATCCAACAAGTAGAAGAATACTTACTAACATTTATAATTTCCAAGATTTGCACGAAATGAATTTGTATCCTTGTGCTTATTCGATGACTTTTAATACATCGGGTAATGTACTTAACGGTATTCTTAACCAAAGAAGTAATGATATGGTTGTTGCAAACAATTGGAATGTAGTGCAATATGCTGTACTTCTAAAAATGATGGCAAAAGTTAATGGTTTGGTTGCGGGAGAATTGGTTCACGTAATTGCTGATGCGCATATTTATGATAGGCACATACCTATTTTAGAAAAAATTATTGAAAATGAGCAATATGATGTACCAAAGTTTATTATGAATGATAAAATAACAAATTTTTATGATTTTAAGGTAGAAGATTTTACTTTAGAAAATTATAAATTCCATTTACTAGGCACTCGTTTGCCTGTAGCAATATAAAATTATAGGGAGCGACAAAAGATGAAAGCAATAGTAGCAGTAGATAACTTTTGGGGAATAGGCAAAAATAATGATTTACTTTTCCATATTCCTATTGATATGCAACATTTCAAAAATAATACAACCAATAAAATAGTTGTTATGGGCAGTAATACCCTTAAAAGTTTTCCTAATTCAAAACCTTTACCTAAAAGAATAAATATTGTACTTTTTCCAGGTGGAGAAAAAAGAGATGATTGTATAGTAGTCGATAGTTTGGAAAGTTTGCGTGAAGAACTTAGAAAATATGATACTAATAATGTTTTTATTATTGGTGGGGCTATGTTTTATCGCACGATGCTACCATTTTGTTCGGAAATATTAGTAACCAAAGTTGATGCAAATGGAGATGCAACAGTTTTTTATGAAAATTTGGATAAATTATCAAATTGGGAATGTACTGAAATAAGTGAACCGATAGTTGATAACGGACTTACTTTGCGTTTTTGTGCTTATAAAAATAATGAAATTAAAGAATTTTAATATGCTAAATAAAATTATATAAATTGGAGATAATTAAGTAATATGAAAAAAATAATGATGAAAACACCTCTAGTAGAAATAGATGGCGACGAAATGACAAGAATATTGTGGAAAAAAATTAAAGATGAATTATTAATTCCATATATTGATTTGAAAACAGAATATTATGATTTGGCTCTTACTAATAGAGAAAAAACAAATGACCAAGTAACAAAAGATAGTGCTGAGGCAATAAAAAGATTGGGCGTTGGCGTTAAATGTGCAACAATAACACCAAACGCACAAAGAGTAAAAGAATACAATCTTACTTCAATGTGGAAATCACCTAATGGAACTATCCGTTCTATGCTTGATGGAACAGTATTTAGAGCACCTCTACTTGTAAAGGGACTTAAAGTACTTTTGCCTACTTGGACACAACCTATTACTATTGCTAGACACGCTTATGGCGATGTTTATAGCGGAGTTGAAGGTTATGTGAATTGTCCAGGCAAAGCTGAATTTATTTTGCCGAATGGTGAAAGAAAAACCATATTTGATTTTACGGGTAATGGTATTGTGCAAACGATGCATAACACAGATAAGTCTATTTATTCATTTGCAAGAAGTTGTATGAATTACGCATTAGATGTGAAAAAGGATTTGTGGTTTAGTACTAAAGATACAATAAGTAAAATATATGACCACCGTTTCAAAGATATTTTTCAAGAAGTATTTGATAATGAATATAAAGATAAATTCGCTGAAGCTGGTATAGAATATTTTTACACACTTATCGATGATGCTGTGGCTAGAATAGTACGAAGTAATGGTGGTATGATTTGGGCTTGCAAAAACTATGATGGTGATGTAATGAGTGATATGATAGCGACCGCTTTCGGTTCTCTTGCTATGATGACTTCAGTATTAGTTTCTCCAGAAGGGAATTTTGAATACGAGGCAGCACACGGTACAGTAACAAGACATTATTATAATTATCTTAAGGGCGAAAATACGTCTACTAATCCTATGGCAACAATATTTGCTTGGACAGGTGCTTTACAAAAAAGAGGTCAAATTGATAATTTACCTGAACTTGTTGCGTTTGCTAAAAAAGTTGAAACTGCATCACTTTTAACCATTGAAGAAGGAACTATGACTAAAGATTTAGCTAATATCTTTGACGGTAAAGCTAATATGGTAAATAGTGATGAATTTTTAAGTGCAATTAAGGAGAAATTAGATGCTTAGATTAAAAACATTTGTAGTTGGTTATTACCAAACAAATTGTTATGTAATTAATGATGATAGTACAGATAAAGGTATTGTTATAGACCCAGGTGATGGTGTAGGCGCAATAAAAGAGTATATCGCTCTAAAAAAATTAGATATTGTAGCAATATTACTTACACACGGTCATTTTGACCACGTGTTAGGTGTAAATGAATTAAAAGCTAGTTGTCCTAATTCCAAAGTTTATTATCACAAAGAAGCAGAAAAAATGTTGCTTAATGATAAGAAAAAATATCAAGTATTAAATCTTGAATTTGACAATATTGAAGCTGATTTTTATGTTAAAGACGGCGATAAGTTAGAATTGGCAAATATGGGTATTGAAGTAATGTATACACCAGGACATAGCGATGGAAGTGTATGTTATATAATCAATAATGACTACATATTTTGTGGAGATGTTATTTTCCGTAATTCTTATGGTGCTACGCATTTTTACGGTGGCAATCTTGCATTGTTAACGCAATCAATTAAAAAATTATTTGATTTAGAAGGTGATAAAATACTATATTGCGGACATATGGAATCTACCACATTAGATTATGAAAGAAAAAATAATCCTATTAATGAATTTTTGAAAAATGAATAATTATTCTGTAAGATTGGAAGATGACCAAATAGATTATCTCAATGATGTCCAAGAAATACCAAGGGCATTTTCACCTTATTTAACTATTGATAAAGAAAGCGACAACTATTTTCGGTGGCATACTTATACCAAAGATGGTTGTTTTTTTGTGGAAGTTGATTGTAATTTGTTTGGAAAAATTCAAGAAAATTGCATAATTAGTAGTTCAGATATTTTGTATTATAAAAGACAAACAAAACACTTTTTAAAAAATGTTTTGTATGGCTATTTAAGTAGTAATTTAAACATAAATTTACCTTATGGAAGTCTAACAGGAGTTAGACCTACAAAGGTGTATTATGATTTGTTAAATGAGAACAAACCACCCAAAGAGTATCTTGAAAAATGCTATTCAGTATCCCAAAGTAGAGCAGAATTAATTGAAAATGTAGTTAATAATCAAAAAGGAATTATTAATAATGACCTTAATAATATAGGTTTGTTTGTGAATATTCCATTTTGTCCTACTAGATGTAGTTATTGTTCATTTATTAGTACAGAAGTTTTTAGAGTCAAGAAAGAATTGCCTATGTATGTAGACAATGTAGTAAAAGAATTAGAACTTTTTAATAATGTACTCAAAAATACAGGCAAGAAAATTAAATCAATTTATATAGGTGGTGGCACTCCTACAAGCATAGGGGTAGAATTGCTTAATAGAATTACTGAACCATTAAAAAAATATAATGTAGAATTTACTGTTGAAGCAGGTCGTCCCGATACTATTAATTTAGAAATGTTGGAAATGTTAAAAAATAATGGTGTAACTAGAGTGTCAGTTAATCCACAAACTTTTAACGAAAAAACGCTTAAAGTTATAGGTAGAAATCACTCGATAGATGCAATATATGAAGCATTTAATCAAGCTAAATCAATGGATTTTGCTATCAATATGGATTTGATAGCGTTATTGCAAGGGGAAACACTTTTAGATTTTCAAAATAGTGTAGATAAGTGTCTAGAACTTGCCCCTGATAATATAACAATACATACTTTAAGCTTGAAAAAAGGTTCTGTTTTGACAATAAATGGCGATACCAAAAAAGAATTTGGACTAGCTAAGAAAATGCTTGATTATGCTTATAAAGAGATAGACAAAAAAGGCTATTTGCCTTATTATATGTATAGACAAAAAAATATGGCTGATGATTTGGAAAATGTAGGTTTTTGTAAAATAAATAAGCAGTGTAGCTATAATATCGATATGATGGAAGAAAGTATGTCAATCTTTGGTGTTGGGGCAGGTGCAATTAGCAAAATTATATGCGGAAATGGTAGGATAGAAAGATTAGCAAACGCAAAAGGTTTTCGTGAATATAACGATAGAATAAGTGCATCAATTATTAATAAAACTAGTCTATTTTCCTAATAAATATTAAAATTTCTTATAATTTGTTTAATAATTAGGTGATTCTACCTAAAATTTTATTTCACAGTCGCGCGTGCATTTTATTTATTATATTATATATATATTCATACTTGATTTTATAGGGATATTGTGATAATATTATACATAATGAATTGTTATATACTTTATTATGTAGAGTATTATTTAATTTTAGGAGATTGCGGAATGAAGAAAGTAATTAAATCAACGGTAATATTTGTCATACTACTAATGCTATCAATGGCATTGGTGGCTTGTGGAGAAAACAATGCAAGCGATAATAATACAACCGATGTTAAGACTATTTCTTCTATAGCAATTGATGCTTCCGGATTACCTAGCACAGTAGTAATTGGCAATTTAGATTTAAGTTCTGTAAAAGTAAAAATATATTATGTTGACGGTACGACCGAGGATAAAAGCATTACGGAAGATATGGTGTCTATTGAAGATAGACCTAATCTTGTAAAAGCGGGTACGCAAACTATCAATGTAATTTATGAAGGTTTTAGTTCAAAATTTACTATTAAATTAGTCGAAAGCCCTGTAATTAATTATACATTAGTTGTTGAGGGCGGTTATCCTGTCGAAGTAGATGGGGTGCAGGTATCTAAACCGATTTTGGTAGATGGCATATTTAGTGCTACTTATCTTCAAAAAACAAAAGTTACAATATCTTGGGAGCGTGTTGAGGGTCAAGAATTTGTAGAATGGATGGATAATGGAAATAAAAGTGTTAATTCTTCAATTACTGAAGTTACGCTAAATGGTGACCATAGTTTAGTTGCAATAACTAAAGCAATGGTAAATACCGTTTATTTCCATACAAATGGTGCTGATAAAAGTACACTTGCGCCTAAGCGTATAGATATTCTTAACCAAATTGATATAAATTCTGGCAATGTACTTACACGTGAAGATTTTGTGTTTGATGGCTGGACAACGGCTGTAGTATCAGATTCTGATAAATCAGCATTAAATTGTACAGAAGATAAAATAACTTTTCCTTATGATGTAAAAGTTGAAACAAATTTATATGCTACTTGGCGTAACCTTGGATTAGATTATGCTTCTGATGGCTCTGATGGTTATGTCATTAGCGGTTATACGCTAGGTTTAACAGATGTAAATAAAGCACCTACTATTTTGGAAATTCCTAAATTACATTTTAATTGTATAGTTACTGGTATTCGTAGTTCCGCATTTGATAGCTTAGAAGCTAGTGCGCTTAGACAAATAATAATTTCGGAAAATATTAGTAATATAGAAGATGGCGCGTTTAAGAATTGTAAACAACTTAAAAGTATTACAGTAGATGATAATAGTGAATTTTATCAAGAAGATATCAACGGTGCAATTTATACAAGCAATGGAGAAAAACTTATTGCTTATCCGGCAGGTAAGTTAATGTCTAAATATAATGTTTATAATACGACTAAAGAGATAGCCAAATATGCTTTCAAAGATGCCTTGTTAGGTAGTATAGAATTATGCGAAAATATAGAAGTTATCGGCGAGAATGCCTTTGACAGTGTACATTTTGATAATATAGATATGCAAAATGTAAAATATAATGCTGAAACAAACTTTGCAGCAAATATTTTTAATGACAATACTAGAAAAATATTAGTAGCAAATACATATTATAGTGATTTTAAAGCGTTATTTAGTGAAAATATAGATGACAAGTTAACAATGGATGAAGTGGATTTGACAAATATTACAATAAAGTTAAATCCAAGTAATAATATGCTATATCGAATTATTAATTATGAAGATGCGTATCCTACTTCTTATGATGGAATAGAAATAATTGGTGTAGATAGAAGTTTGACCGCATTTACTGTTGTACCAGATTTGGAAGGTAGAAAAATTTTCTCAATAGGCAGAGAAGCATTTAACGGTTGTATATTTATGAATAGTGTTAATATTCCTTACAATAGTAATGTAGATAGAATAGAAAAGAAAGCTTTTGAAGATACTCCTTGGCTTAATAACCTTGATTGCGTTATTAATAATGATGCGTTGATTGTAAATAATGTTTTATATCAATATCTAGGTAATTCTAGTTCATATTCTATACCTGAAAGTATTAAAGAAATAGCAGAAGGAGCTTTTGAAGATACACTTACACTTAATACGGTTAATTTATCTAGTTCTAGTTTACTTAATTATATTGGTGCTTATGCATTTTCAAATTGTAGTAATTTAACAGGAACTATTAATTTGCTTTCAAGTGTAGAAGTAATTCATAAATTTGCTTTTGCAAATACAGCAATTAAGCATTTTACGCTAGAAGACGAATCTAAATTGTCTACATTAAGCGAAGGTGTATTTAATAATTGTATGTATCTTATTGATATTGAATTAAGCGGAAATATAAGTTCTATTACTAATAAAACTTTTGATGGTTGTATGTCATTAGAAAGCTTTACACAACAATTAAATACTGTAGCAAAAAAATATTCTGTAGTTAATAATATATTATATAAATGTAATAATATGGGTACAGAAGATACCTTATTCAAATACCCGGCAGGGAAAATGATGTCTGTTTTTGATATTAGTTTAGGTTCACTTTCAATTACTACTTTGGTTGATAATTGTTTAGAGCATAGCAATATTGGTGCATTAATAATTCCTAGTAGTGTGACTTCGATAAGTTCTACAGCTATTAGCGTTGAAGGTCTAGTTTATATAGAATTCAAATCAATTAATACTATAGAGCGACTTACTTATAATAAAATATTTGCAAATGCAAATATAGAACCTAATTATATTGTATTTGATGTTGATGTTGATGGAGATAATCTTACACAAACAGAAGAGACTAGTATTAATAATTTTTATAATAATGTAGCTTTGAGAGCTTTGAAAACTTATTATAACAATAACCATAGTAAAATTGAAATTGTTAATGATAGCTTTATTTATGAATTTGACACTGATAGTTTGAATATGAGTATAGTAAAAACTTCTCGGACTTGTGATGAAATAATTATACCTACGCAAGCAAATGTAGCAGGAGAAGGCGATATAGATATAAAATATATTAAGAAATTTGCTTTTGCAGGTAATTATTTGAATAAAGTAATTATAAACGCAAATTTAGATACTATTTATTTTAATGCTTTTAGTAATGCTAATAATTTAGCTATTTTGGATTTGCAAAGTCTAATAACTCCGCCTGATTTGGAAAATAATACACTTGATGCTACCGATGTACTAAATGCAAAATTTAATAAGGGATTAGTCATTTATATTTGTACAGGTGCTACAATAAATTATGAAACAAATTGGTCGGCTAATAAAAAATATTTATTGGAATTAGGAATAGCAAGTGCAAAATTTAAAAGCAGTACTGTAGAAGAAAATTGGAAATTACTTGACTATTATCAAGATGACGATACAATTGCCACAACAGCTGAAAAAGAATATACACTTGATAATACAATTTTTGCAAATAAACAACCTATGCCTAGAAGAGATGGATATATATTCTTAGGTTGGAAAGATGAAAATGGTCAAAAAATACTCGATAATGAAAACGATTATAATATTTTATGGCATACTATATTTTATGCACAATGGGAAGCTATACAATACAATATAATTTATGATGTAGAAATTGGCACAACTATCGATAACACTTCAATTTCTGTTTATTATAATGAAGACTTTAATTATGAAATTCCTACATATCCAAACAAGACATTCATTTGTTGGAAAGATACAAATGGAACAACTTATGGTCGCGATACTGATGAAAGTATATGGCTAGCTTATCCAAGTGCTAGTGATATCGTACTTAGTCCAGTTTGGGCAGATAAAAAATATACTATAAATTATGACGAAGATTCTTTAGATGGTGTAAGTATTGATAATACAGACTCGGTTATTGTAATTTACGGAAACTCTTATCATTTAGAAGTTCCTACAAAAATAGGTTATAAATTTATTGGTTGGTCATTAGCACCAATTGTCGAGAATGAAACACCGATATTAATTACGAATATTATAGGTGATAGTCTAAAATTCTGGACACTAAATGGAGATATATTGGAATATACCGCATATCCTTATTTTGTAGTACATTCAGAACAAGAGGTTAATCTTTATATTAATCAAGATACTGCATACAAAACAATAGGAAATATAATTTTTGGGGATCCGTTTACCTTTGAATATAAGGCTAGTGATATTAGTGATGGAAATATTTTACTACAATATCCGATAGAAAAATTCTGTGGTTGGGCTGATATTGATGGAAATAGAATTACTGATGAATTAGGATTTGGCGTAAGTTGGGAAATAGACACTATTGCCCCTACTGATCTTTATGCTATTTGGCCTACAGAAATCAATAATCAAGCCGATTTTAATGCTTGGCTATTAACACCTACTTGGGCTACAAGTTCTATCATTTTGTATACTGATGTAACTGTTAGTAAAACAATTGGGGACACCGATAATGCGTTCAATGGAGTATTTTTAGGGAATAACAAGCTAATTACTTTTAATTATTCTAAGAGTTTACAAACTGATATTTTGGTAGGTTTATTTGCTAAAAATGATGGTACATTACGGGATATAAAAGCTAATATTAATATTGCTTTTGATAGTACTGATATTAATGTAGAAAATTTGACTATAGGTGGACTTGTTGCTATTAATAATGGTAATATTTATAATACATTAGAGAATACTGATGATGACATAATAATAAATATAGTCGCTAAAGTATTACATAATAATAATGTAGTAATTGGTGGTTTAGTAGGCTTAAATACTGGTATAATTAATAATGTAAGTTGTGTTATTGATACAATTGCATTGTATGTTGATGGTAATAGAGTCGTTAATAACGCTAATGTTTGTGTAGGTATTGTAGTTGGCACAATCAATAGTGGAGAAATAAAGACAAGAAGCGTAAAATATTTTTATGATTTAATATATAAATTAACTGTTAATTGCGGACAAAATAATGGCGGAACAATGGAAATTGTCGTTGTTGGTACAGAAAAATAATACCTAAAAATCATTTACTTTTGTGATTATTTATGTTATTATAAACTAAATTATATATATACCTTTATCAAAGTTCTCATCCACTCCAAATTATAGGGTTGTTTTCTTTGATACTGGCAAATTATTATTCATTACAAGGAGGCTAAAATGAATACAGAATTAAGTAAAGCAGAAATTATCGCAAAGTATGGTCGTAGTGAGGGAGATACAGGTTCTCCAGAAGTACAAGTAGCATTGCTTACACAAAGAATTGTAGAACTTGGTGAGCATTTGCAAATACACAAAAAAGATCATCATTCTCGCCGTGGTTTGTTAAAAATGATTGGTAAGAGAAGAAATTTACTTGGATATCTTAAGAATAAAGATGTAGAGCGTTATAGAGCTTTAATTAAAGATTTAGGCTTAAGAAAATAATTTATGTTAATAATTAAGGTTGCTTTTGATATAAATAAGCAACCTTAATTCTTTTAATCGTAAAACAAAATTAAATGAAAATTAAAAAATTTATATAAAAAAATTGCTCATCAGGTGGTGAGTGCAGGAGGATTAATGAAAGAAAGTAGAATTTTTACAACTACAATCGGTGGTAGAGAAGTATCAGCTGAAATAGGCGGATATTGTTCTCAAAGTAATGGCGAATGTATACTTCGTTGTGGGGATACTGTGGTTATGGTTAATACCGCAATGTCTAAAGCTCCAAGAGATGGAATAGATTTCTTTCCTTTGGGAGTAGATTTTGAAGAAAAAATGTATTCAATAGGTAAAATACCTGGAGGATTCAAAAAGAGAGAAGGTCGTCCTAGTGATAAGGCAATTCTTACTAGTCGTCTTATTGATAGACCTCTTAGACCTTTATTCCCAAAAGGATTATACAATGATGTAACTGTAATTGCTACAGTATTAAGCGTAGATCAAGAAATTCAACCAGAAGTATTTGGTATGATAGGAAGCAGTATAGCTTTGTCAGTATCGGATATTCCTTGGAATGGACCTACTGGTAGTGTTGTTGTAGGTTTTGTTGATGGAGAATATGTAATTAATCCAGATAAAGAACAAAGAACAAAAAGCAGATTAAGTCTTAATCTTAGTGGAACAAAAGACGCAATAATGATGGTTGAAGCAGGAGCAAATGAAATAACTGAAGAAGAAATGTTGAAAGCTATTTTATTTGGTCACGAAGAAATCAAAAAGATTGTTGCTTGGATTGAAGAAATACAAGCTGCAGTTGGTAAAGAAAAACAAGTAGTAGAATTAAGATTACCATCTGAAGAACTTGCTAAAGTTGTTAAAGAATATGCAAAAGATAAAATCGGGTATATTTATGAAACTTTTAATAGACAAGAAAGAGAAGTAAGAGAAGATGTAGTTACTAAAGAAATTATGAACCATTTTGCTGATATTTTCCCAGATAATATGATTTCTGTTGGAGAAGTTGTTTATTCTATGAAAAAACAATTTGTTCGTAACAGAATTAGCGAAGAAGGCGTACGCCCTGATGGTAGAACACTTGATGAAATCAGACAAATTTGGTGTGAAGCAGGTATATTACCTAGAGTTCACGGTTCTGGTGTATTTACTAGAGGAGAAACTCAAGTATTGTCTTTACTTACATTGGGTACTATTAGTGAAGTACAAAAATTAGATGGATTAGATACTGAAGAATCATTTAAGAGATATATGCATCAATATAACTTCCCTGCTTATTCAGTTGGTGAAGCTAAACCTACAAGAAGTCCAGGTAGAAGAGAAATTGGACATGGTGCATTAGCTGAAAGAGCTTTAGAACCAGTTTTACCAAGTGAAGCAGCTTTCCCTTATGCTATGCGTTTAGTTAGTGAAGTAATTTCTAGTAATGGATCTACATCACAAGCAAGTGTATGCGGTTCTACTTTAGCATTAATGGACGCAGGCGTACCAATTAAGGCACCAGTTGCTGGTATTGCTATGGGTCTTATAAAGAATGTTGATAAAAATAAAATTAGTGTAATGAGCGATATTCAAGGTTTGGAAGATTTCTATGGAGATATGGACTTTAAAGTAGCTGGTACTGCTGAAGGTATTACTGCTATCCAAATGGATATCAAAATCAAAGGTATTGATGAAGAAGTTATGCGTACAGCACTAGCACAAGCTAAAGTAGGTAGATTATTTATTTTAGGAAAAATGTTAGAAGTAATTCCACAACCTAGAGTAGAAATGAATAAATTCGCACCTAAAATTATTAGTTTCAATATTGACCCTGATAAAATTAGAGATGTAATAGGTAGTGGCGGTAAAGTAATCAATAAAATTATTGAAGAAACAGGCGTTAAAATTGACATTAATGAAGAAGGTGTTGTATTTATTTCAACAACAGATACAGTAATGGCAGATAAAGCTAAGAAAATAATTATGTCTATAATAAAAGACCCTGAAGTAGGCGATGAAATCGAAGGTAAAATTGTTAAAATTATGACTTTTGGTGCATTCGTTGGAATAGCTCCTGGCAAAAACGGTATGATTCATATTTCAAAACTTTCTGATGAAAGAGTTGAGAGAGTTGAAGATGTTGTTAATGTTGATGACATGGTTAGAGCAAAAGTTATTAAAGTTGGAGATAAGGGAATTGACCTTAGATTAATCAAAAAACTATAATAATTAATTAAAAAAAGAAAAAAAGAAAAAAAGAAAAGGCACTTTATTTATAAAGTGCCTTTTTTTATATAATTAATTATTTTTTAAATTTTTTTATTAACTTTTTTGTTTTTTCTTTATTCAAAAGTGCTGTTGTACCTAAAGCGCCGAGTACCATTCCAGCTGCAAATCTTTTTTTCATAAGCCAATCACCTCCCCTATAAGGTTAGTATAAACAAAAGTAATGAGGATTTTTTTGGTAAATATTGGTTGGCGCTACTATTTGCTTGTGTGTTGATATTTTGGAGTTGTAATCTTAGTATTATCAAATCCAATTTCGTCTAAATCTATATTTTCAAAAATAATATTATTTGATTTATATTCTATTGATTTATTAACTTTATCTTCGCTATTTATTGTCCAAGTAAGCATATTTGATTTATATTTTTCCATTAATTTATGTAGTCTTGGGTTATTTGCATTTTTAATATCATAAGAAGCAAAGGTAGGTTGCATTTTTTTGAACGCTAACATAGTAATTGGGAAAACAATATTTGAAGATAAAATACCTCTTTCAAATTCAGGTGCGTGTTTACGATACCAAATTACAGTAAGAGGATTAAATGCCTGAATAGCTATCCAGTCTTCTTTGCCTTTAATTTGTTTTAGTAATTCATTTTCTAACTTATAGCTAAATAAAGCTAACTTTAGTTCTATAAGTAATCCTGTTTTACCGTTAATTAGCTCTAAAACTTCACTAAGTAGTGGTATATGTTGACCATCAGGTAAAAGATATTCATCACTTTTTATATCAGCAAGTGTTAAATTAGATATTTTAACATTTTTTTTGCACATTCTTGTTAGTGTAAAATCGTGAAATACAACAATTTCACCACTTTTTAGTAAATGTACATCAATTTCAATGTTATAGTTGTGCTCAATAGAATTTTTATAAGCATTGAGTGAATTTTCTGATATGGATTTGTTATGCAAACCCCTATGAGTAATTGGTCTTTCGTATAACCACATATTATTGCCTCCTGAAAATTTTTATTTGTTTAATATCCTAGTTTTTTATCTATAATTATAATATATACATTTTTTTGTCCCATCATTGGATGGTGTTGTATAACTGTTGCATTGCAAATAGTATCTAAAGTGTTGCAATAGCTACATTTTCCAGTCTTTGCACAAGGTGTATTTCTGTTTAGCCTTATGCAATTAAGAGGAGACGCAACATTTCTAGTACGATATATTCCTTCTTCAATTGAATTAACAATTTTGTTAGTTCCGGCAATAATAATAATATTTTCTGGACCA
Organism: Clostridia bacterium; assembly: GCA_041670385.1. Taxonomy (GTDB): domain Bacteria; phylum Bacillota; class Clostridia; order Christensenellales; family DTU072; genus CAG-1782. The sequence goes on from JBAXZI010000008.1 coordinate 26,344, forward strand.
TTAACCATTTCAGCAACTCTATTTCCTCTACCGTCTATATTAATAAGTTCCCCTGTAGTACTTAACGCATTTGTAGAAGAGATATACCAATTTGCTGTATGCATTTGTAAACGCAATTCTTCCTTTGAAATATTACTAACATAATCACTATGATAAAGGGTATTTCCTCTTTCAAAAAGTTTAGGTAAAAGTCCTATTTCAGTTACTGTCATACTTCCACCAAAACCAATAGAATCCTTATTGGGTATAATTTCTAAAATAAAATCTATTGCTGATTTTATATCTTCAAAATATTTCGGAGTGAATTTTCTTTTTTTCAAATTTTCTAAAATTTTAGTACAATCCATCAACATTTTATCCTTAATAATTATTTGTATAAATATATTATACTATGTTTATTGATAAAAATAAATACCTTTTGTAAAAATATATTGCTAATTTGGATTTTTTTTTGTATAATCAATATAATAATTACCAAAAAATATTGGAGATATATGGAAGATAGACAAAGTCGTATTAGAAATTTTTGTATAGTAGCACATATTGATCACGGCAAAAGTACTTTGGCGGATAGAATCATAGAAAAAACAGGACAGGTGAGCCAAAGAGATTTGAAAGCTCAAATGCTTGATACTATGGATATTGAGAGAGAAAGAGGTATTACTATAAAACTTGCTCCAGTTAGAATGTTTTACAATTATAAGGGAGTAGAATATACTCTAAATTTAATTGATACACCGGGACACGTTGATTTTACCTACGAAGTTAGTCGTTCTCTAAAAGCTTGTGAAGGAGCTATTTTAGTTGTTGATGCGACTCAAGGAATTGAGGCACAAACATTAACAAATGTATATTTAGCTTATGACAATAATTTGGAAATTTTACCTGTAATAAATAAAATTGATTTACCAAGTGCTAGACCAGAAGAAGTAAGGGCGGAGATAGAAGATGTTATTGGATTAGATGCGTCTAAAGCACCACTAATTAGTGCTAAAGAAGGGATTAATATAATTCAAGTAATAGAATCTGTTATCGATACTTTGCCTTGTCCAAAAGGCGATGAAAAAGCACCGCTAAAAGCACTTATTTTTGATAGTTCTTATGACAATTATAAAGGTGCTATTTGTTTAATTCGTGTATTTGATGGTACAGTTTGTCGCGGTGACATAATAAAAATGTTCAGTCATGATAAAGAATTTGAAGTTACTGAAGTAGGCGTTTTTATGCCCTTTATGACACCTATTGATAAACTATATGCCGGAGATGTTGGTTATTTAGCAGCTAGTATAAAAAATGTCAAGGATACAGCAGTTGGTGATACCATAACCTCAGCGACGAATCCTACAAAAGTGCCACTTGAGGGCTATAAAAAAGTTAATCCAATGGTTTATGCTGGTATATTCCCTGTAGATGGAAGTAAGTATAACGATTTGCGTGATGCAATTGAAAAACTTAATCTTAATGATGCGTCTTTGATATTTGCACCTGAAAGTTCAACTGCTTTAGGTTTTGGTTTCAGATGCGGATTTTTAGGTTTGCTTCATATGGAAATAATAGAAGAAAGACTAGAAAGAGAATTTGATTTAGAATTAATAACTACAGCACCTAGTGTTTCTTACATAGTTACAAAAACTGATGGTAGTGTAATTTCTGTTGCTAATCCTTCATTTTTACCTGACCCAAGTGTTATAGAAAAAATTGAAGAACCAATAGTAAAAGCAAGTATATTCGCACCCCCTGAATATGTTGGACCAATAATGGAATTGTGCCAAGAAAAGAGAGGAATATTTATTGATTTAAGTTATGTAGATGTTAAGAGAGTAGAAATAATTTATAGAATGCCACTTAGTGAAATAGTATATGACTTTTTTGATGATTTGAAATCAAGGACAAGAGGCTATGCAAGCTTAAACTATGAGTTAGATGGATACAATCAAGATGATTTAATCAAACTTGATATAATGCTTAATGGGGATGTTTGTGATGCGTTAAGTCTTATTATTCATCGTTCTAAGGCGTATGCAAGAGGCAGACAAATTGCTGAAAAATTAAAAGATGTAATTCCTCGTCAAATGTTTGAAATTCCTATTCAAGCATCAATAGGCAATAAAGTAATAGCCAGAGAAACAGTAAAGGCATTAAGAAAAGATGTATTGGCAAAATGCTATGGCGGCGATATAACCCGTAAGAAAAAGCTATTGGAAAAACAAAAAGAAGGTAAAAAGCGTATGCGTCAAGTAGGAAATGTACAAATTCCTAGTGAAGCATTTATGACAATACTAAAATTTGATAATGACAAAAAATAATATAGAAAATAAGAATATTAGTGTATATATTCATATACCATTTTGTGAAAAAAGGTGCAATTATTGTGCTTTTTTTTCTAGTATACTGGATAATAGTTGGCAAGATAAATATATTGATGCACTAGTTAAAGAACTTACTTCTTTAGCAGATTTATATAAAGACAGGACCATATCAACTTGTTATTTAGGCGGTGGTACGCCAAGTTTACTTACATTAGAAAATATTAATAAAATTACCAATTGCTTGCACAAAAATTTTAATTGCAAAATTGAAGAATTTACTATAGAAATTAATCCACATTCATCTAAAAATATTGCAAACTATAAAGATTTTGGCATAGATAGGGTAAGTATTGGTATTCAAAGCTTTGATGATAGGATATTAAATAAAATAGGTAGGTTGCATAGTGCTGACGATGCCTTGAATACCTTAAAAATGGCAAGTAAATACTATGATAAGATAAGTGGCGATATAATACTAGGGATAGAGGATAATCAAGATATAACAGGCGACTGTCAAAAAATTATGGATTATGCAAATCATATTTCCAGTTATATGCTAAAGGTTGAAGAAGGCACAATACTTTATAAACAAGTATCCGATAATTTAGTAACAGTAGCTACAGAAGATAATACGATAAGGCAATATAACGAACTATATAATTATTGTCAAAAAAATGGTTATAATAGATATGAAGTAAGTAATTTTGCATTGGATAATTATCAAAGTAAGCATAACTTGCATTATTGGGATATGTCAAATTATTTAGGCGTAGGTGCAGGGGCTTATTCGTATGTAGATGGAAAAAGATATCATAATATTGATAATATACCAAAATACATAGATGGTAGCGATATTATTTATGATAGGCAATATTCACTTGATGATGAGTTAGAAGAATTTATTATGCTAGCGTTGCGGACGCAAAAAGGTTTATTATTTGAGAAGTTTTATGATTTTTTTGGATTTAATTTTGAAGAAAGATATAAGGAGAATTTAATTAAGATTTTACCATACATAAATAAGGATAAAAATAGCATTTCAATAAAAAATGAATTTGTACTTGTCCAAAATACAATTATTTCCGATTTAATTTAAGAAAACAATTATTTTTGCTTGACAATTCTAATTTTTTGTTGTTAAATACCACTGTAAACTATTTATACTTTACATCAAATGATTGTTTACAAAAAAGTCGAAAATAAAACGCAATATAACTTAAAAGAAGGTCGCTAAAAGTGCAAGACAAAATTAGCATTGGTATTCTTAATGATTATTATGGTGGAATCCTTAATGGTCATCAAAAAGATATTATGCATATGTATTTTGATTGTGATATGAGTTTGGCAGAAGTAAGCGATGAGCTAGGAATTACTAGACAAGCTGTAAGAGAAGTTGTGGTTCGTTCTACCCAAAAACTTCAGGATATGGAAGAAAAATTGCAATTAGCTAGTAAGGTTATAAAAATTTCTAGGCGACTAAAACAAATAATTGACACTACTTCAAGCGAAATTACACAAAAGGAATTAGCTGAATTATTGTCAGAAATAAAGGAGATTTAGAATGGCCGCTTTATTTGGTAGTTTAAGTGAAAAAATAACACACGCTTTTTCAAAATTGAAAAATAGAGGTGCTTTATCCGAATTAGAAGTTAAGAATGCAATGCGTGAAGTTAGAATTGCTCTTTTGGAAGCTGATGTAAATTTTATGGTAGTAAAATCTTTCATAAAAAAAGTTAGTGAAAGGGCGTTAGGCGAAGAAATATTAAAAGGACTTGATGCAGGACAACAAGTTATTAAAATAGTTAATGAAGAATTAGTTGCACTAATGGGCTCGACTCATTCAAAATTGCAAATATCCGACAATCCACCAACAATAATTATGATGTGTGGTTTGCAAGGTGCAGGCAAAACAACAATGTGTGGCAAATTAGCTAATATATTACAAAAACAAGGCAAAAAACCTTTACTTATAGCGGGGGATATTTATAGACCAGCAGCAATAAAACAATTACAAATTGTTGGAGAAAAGGTAAACACGCCAGTTTTTGAAATGGGACAAATATCACCTGTAAAAATTGCTAAACAAGGTATAGAGTTTGCAAAGAAAAATGGTAATGATGTAGTAATTATCGATACCGCAGGTAGATTGCAAATAGACCGTGAATTAATGCAGGAATTGCAAGACATCAAAAGTAAGGTTAGTCCAGATGAAATTTTGCTAGTTGTTGATGCAATGTTAGGGCAAGAAAGTGTAAATGTAGCGTCAGAATTTAATAATCAACTAGAGATTAGTGGAGTTATACTAACTAAACTTGATGGTGATACTAGAGGTGGTGCTGCATTATCTATAAAAGCTATGTTAGGAAAACCAATTAAATATTGTGGTGTTGGCGAAAAGATGAATGAGATAGAACCTTTTCATCCGGATAGAATGGCATCTCGTATATTAGGAATGGGCGATGTTCTTACTCTAATAGAAAAGGCACAACAGGTAATAAGTGAAGAAGATGCACTAAAACTAGCTAAAAAAATGAAAGAGAATTCATTTGATTTGGAAGATTATTTACAACAAATTGCAAGTGTAAAAAATATGGGTAATCTTTCTGATATGGTCAAAATGATACCAGGTCTAGGCAATAAACTTAAAGGTGCTGACCTAAATATAGATGAAAAACAAATTGATAGGACAAAAGCTATTATTCAATCAATGACACCTAAGGAAAGAGCAAATCCTGATATACTAAATGGTAGTCGTCGTAGAAGAATTGCAAACGGTAGTGGTTCGACAGTTCAAGATGTTAACAAACTATTAAAACAGTTTACTCAAACTAAAAGTATGATGAAAATGATGAGTTCGGGTAAAAAAAGATTACCATTTAATATTTAATAAAAATATAAAATAAAAAAAACAAAAAAACTTATTCACATGGAGGATAAAATGGCAGTAAAAATTAGATTAACAAGATTGGGCGCTAAGAAAGCACCTTTTTATCGTATTGTAGCAACAGATTCTCGTAAAGCAAGAGATGGACAATACCTTGAACAAATTGGATATTATAACCCAATTAAAGACCCAGCAGAAGTAAAAATTGATGCTGAAATAGCTAAGAAATGGTTAAACGTAGGTGCACAACCTACAGAAACTGTTCGTTCTTTATTTGTTAAAGAAGGAATTATCGAAAGAAAATAGTAGGTGAAAATGTTTGAATTAGTAGATTTATTAGTAAAACAATTCGTTCCTGCTGAAAGTTATGAAATAGTTATTATCGAAGATGGTGATGAAGTTGATATTCGAGTAATGGTTGATAAAGATGAAGTTGCCAAAGTAATTGGACATTCTGGCAAAATAGCAAAAGCAATCCGTACTTTAGTAAGATCAGCTAGTCAAAATTATGATAAAAATTATTCAGTATTTGTAGAGGAGCGCTAAAATGCTATTAGTAGCAAAATCAATAAAACCGCACGGAATTAAGGGTGAACTCAAGGTAGAATACTACCTTGATGACCTTAGTTCCTTTTTGCGATTACAAACTGTGACCATTGAGAATACTTGCTATAAAATTGAAAGTATAAGAGGTTTTCAAAAACCACCTTATGCACTTCTAAAATTAGAAAGTATTGATGATATGGATTCAGCAGAACTTATTCGTGGAAAAAGTATTTTTACGAATAGAGAGAATATGCCAATTCCTAAAAAAGGGCATTATTATATTGATGATATAGTAGGGTGTCAGGTTGTACTTGATGGCAAAATACTAGGTTTGTTAAAAAATGTTATGCAAAATGGCAGTGCTGATGTTTTTGATGTCATAGGAAAATCTGGTGAAGTATTATTCCCTTATATAGGTGATGTGGTAAGTAGTATTGATATTGACCACAAATTAATTACTCTAAATAAAGATGAGTTCGACAAGGTAGCAGTTTATGAAGATTAAGGTGCTTACTTTATTTCCCGAAATGTATCAAGTTCTAGATAGCAGTATTATTGGTAGGGCTATTGAAAAAGGGACTTTTAGTGTAGAAATCCATAATATTAGAGATTATTCAACAGATAAACATAAAAAATGTGATGATTATCCTTTTGGTGGTGGTGCCGGTATGGTTATGACGCCACAACCGCTTCATTCTGCAATAACAAACTTGGATAGTGACCATAAGTATTTAAGAATTTATCTTAGCCCTAAGGGCAAAAAACTTGACCAACAAACTGTAGAAAGATTGGCAAAGGTTGAAGACATAATGCTAATTAATGGTAGCTATGAGGGCATAGACCAAAGAATAATTGAAACAGATATCGATGAAGAATTATCTATTGGCGACTATGTACTTACAAATGGCGACTATGGAAGTTTGGTTGTGATTGATAGTGTAGCTAGATATATACCTGATGTTTTGGGAAGTGATAGCTCTACAATTGAAGAAAGTTTTTCTAATAATATGTTGGAATATCCACATTACACAAGACCTAGAGTGTTTGAAGGAAAAAGCGTGCCTAGTGTATTACTTAGTGGAAATCATAAAAAAATTGAAGATTGGCGTAATGAAATGAGTAATCAAATAACTAAAGAAAAACGCCCTGATTTATTGGAGAAAAAATAAATGTTTATACATTGGTTCCCCGGTCATATGACCAAAGCAATACGAATGATGCAAAAGGAAATGAGTATTGTTGATAGTATTATATATGTTCTTGATGCTAGAGCACCATTTTCTTGTGTTAATCCAGCTTTTGATGAAATAATAGGACAAAAACCAATTTTGTATGTGCTTAATAAAGCGGATTTAGTGCCTAAAAATGAATTATTTAAGTGGCAAAATTACATTAATAATAATCATTCTAAATGTATAACTACAAATTCTACAATGAAGGGTGGTACGAAAATATTTATTAAATCATTATTAGAAGTAAATAAAGAAAAACTTGATAGATATGCGGCTAAAGGCGTTAAGAAAACAATTAGAGCTATGGTTATTGGTGTACCTAATTGCGGAAAATCAACTTTAATAAATTCACTTATCGGTATAAATCGTACAGTAACAGGAGATAAACCGGGAGTTACTCGTGGCAAACAATGGGTAAGTATAGATAAATATATTGACCTTTTAGATACGCCGGGTACTTTGTATCCTGATTTTAGTGACCAACAAAAAGCAACTAATTTAGCCTTAATTGGAAGTATTAATGAAGAAGTTGTTGATACAAATGAAATGGCAAGTGAGATATTATCATTCTTATTTGAGAATTATCCCGATAAATTATTTGAAAAATATCCGATAACAGAAATTAGCGAAAAACCACTTGAAAATTTAGCTATTGTTGCTAAGCGTAGAGGATATATTTTACGAGGTGGGGAATATGATTATGAAAGAGCTGCCAAAGCGGTAGTTTTAGATTTTCGTAAACAAGCTTTCGGTAAGGTAATTTTGGAGAAAATAAATAACGATGATAAATGATTTATTGTCATATGAAAATGATTTGATAAGTCAAGGAATACATATAATTGCAGGAATGGACGAAGCAGGTAGAGGTCCCCTTGCAGGACCTGTCGCCGTCGCTTGTTGTATTATGAATCTTGATGATATAATTGATGGTGTAAATGATAGTAAGAAACTTAGTGCGAAAAAAAGAGAACTATTATTTGACCAAATAAAAGAAAAAGCAATTTGTTATTCGGTAGTATTTGTAGATGAAAAAGAGATAGACAAAATTAATATTCTAAACGCTACCAAAATGGGAATGGAAAAAGCACTACTAAATATGTTTCCAATTCCAGAAATGCTACTTGTGGACTATGTAAAGCATAGTTTTGGTGTCCCATACAAGGCTATTGTGCACGGTGATGCTTTAAGTTATTCTATAGCTTGTGCATCAATATTGGCAAAAGTAACAAGGGATAGATTGATGGTAGAATATGCAAAAAAATATCCAGAATACGGGTTTGAAAAGCATAAAGGATATGGTACAAAGCTACATATTGAGATGTTGCAAAAATATAATATATGTCCAATACATAGGAAAAGTTTTGTCGGGCATTTTGTAGATTTATAAGTATTTGGGGAGATAATTATGGATAGATATGCACTTGGTGTTGTCGGGGAGCAGATGGCAGTAGAATATCTAGTGAAAAAAGGATATGAAATAATAGACAGAAATATTAATTATCCGAATGTCGGCGAATTGGATATAATTGCAAAAGATGGACAAACTTTAGTTTTTGTGGAAGTAAGAACGAGAGCTGATAATAGTTTTGGTCATCCGTTAGAAACTTTTACTAAAGTAAAACAACAAAAAGTAGTAAAAGCGAGTAGGCGTTATATTTTAGAAAATAAACCGAATTGTGATGCTTATAGATTTGATGCAGTGGCAATAATCAGTGAGCAAATAATACATATTCCTAACGCTTTTTTAGCTAGATGGAATTAGAAAAAATAAATATTTATAATAATAAATAAAAATATATTAAAAAACACTTGAATTATATTGTTTTTTTTGATATTATATACTAGACTTGCAACGGTCCTATGTAGAAGTATGTCGTGAGATAAGTTAATTGCGAACTTATAAGAGAAAAGCATACAAATAACAATTCTATACGAACGTTGGTTTTTTATTAATGGAGGTAAGTCATGGCAAACATTATTGATGTAATTGAAAATGAAGGATTACGCACCGATCTACCAGATTTTAGAGTAGGGGATTCCGTTAAGGTATTTGTAAAGATAGTTGAGGGAGCAAGAGAAAGAATACAAGGTTTTGAAGGCGTTGTAATTGCTAAGAGAAATGGTTCTATTAGAGAAACATTTACTGTAAGACGTTTAAGCTTCGGTATTGGCGTTGAAAGAACTTTCCCACTTCACACACCAAAAATTGACCATATCGAAATCGTAAGAAAGGGTAAAGTTAGAAGAGCAAAACTATACTACTTAAGAGGTCGTACTGGTAAAGCTGCGAAGATAAAAGCAGTAGGTCGTAAGGTTTAAAAAAATTAAAATCAAAATTTTACACAACCATTCTAGTATCTAGAATGGTTGTGTTCGTTAATTCAAAGAGGTAATTTCTAATGAAAAAATCAATTTTTCTACTACTAATTGCAGTTATTATATTAGGTACTTTTATGTTAAGTGGTTGTACAACTGCTTATAATGAAAATGTTCTTGATATAGGGACAGAAGGTACTTTTGAATATGATGACATTGAGGCAATGCAAGAGAGTTGGCAGCTTACTACTGATGGTGGTACCGCTGTTAGTTCTGTTTTCAAAGTAAACGAAGATGCTTTAAGTATTAATACCACAACTAGTGGTTGGGCACAAGCTTCACAAGAAGTAGATTTAGTGTCTAATGCTTACTATAAAGTAGAATATACTTATACTTGCACCGATTTCCAATTTAGCAGTACTAAAGGTAATGATTTCTTTTTTGTTTCTATATTAGAAGATGAAGATTTTAATACCGAATCCGCTGGAGATAATAGAGTTTTTCACAATCAAACAACTGTTAATCCTACAAAAGGCGGATTTTATTTCAAAACAAAAAATGCAGTTAAATCTACAATAGCTATTAATGTAGGTACTGAAGAACATCCTACTAATGTAACCGATGTTACAATTAGTGATATCAAATTAATTAGAGTTCACAAAAAAGAGGCGCTTGTTGAAGGTGCAACTTGTTTTACTTTTGAAAGTGATACTTATGGCGAAGTAGGTTTATTTAATATGCTTTATATCATATTAGGTGGAGTTGCTGTGTTATTGCTTGGTTATGTTGCTTATGTAATGTTCCAAAGAGATATGTCGCTTGCGGCCATAGGATATAAAAATAAATTCCTTACTGCTATAAAAGAAAATAAATATTTAGGATTTGTACTTGTTGCGACAATTGCATTCTTAGTAAAATTTGTTTTTGATATAGTAATAACTTGTATTGCAGGTAATTATGCACATATGAATTTGGGATATGAAGTTGATGGTCAAGCTGCTCAAGCATTATTTTTGGGTAACTATGGCGTTGCATTCTTATTGGAATCATTGGGAATTTATGTCGGTGATTTAAGTTATGTAAATATGCCAGTTGAAATATCACCTTTCTATCTACTTACATTGGCACTAAGTGGTGCAATGGGGAAAGGCTTTGCTAATCCAATTTTGGCAACTTCGTTCTTTATTAAAATAATTGCTAGTATTGCAGATGTTGGGACAGCTGTTCTAATATATATGATAGTAAAAAAACACGTAGGCAATGTTGGTGGAGTGATAATTGCAGTAATGTATGCTTTGTTACCTACTACTTTAGGAGTAACAGCTATTTGGGGATTAAGTGAAAGTTTAGTCGCTTTCTCTCTTGTATTAGCATTCTTCTTTATGTTGCGTAACAATTATTATGGAACGGCAATAGCTTATATGGTTGCTTTCCTAACTTCTTGGACAGCAATAATTTTAGCACCAATATTTATATTCTATTCTATTATGCAATTTATTAAGAGAAAAGAATTAAGAATTGTTATACCAATAGCTTTTCTAGTAGGATTTATAGTATTTTATTTGATGAATCTACCATTTACAATTCATCAAGTTCAAGGCGGAAAAGCATTCGCTTGCGTAACATATTATTGGAACTTAATTTGGAAGAATTTGATATTCTCAATAAATGCATTTAATTTCCAATCATTATTAGGTAACAACAATGTAGCAAGTACAACTGAGTCGTTGATAGTAGCAATAATATTTGTACTATTCATATATACAATGGCAGCGGTTGGTTATTTCAAAACTAAAAATAGAATGGATTTATTATTATTAGGTTCACTTTCATTAAATATGATTTGGATGTTCTCTAACAATATGCATGCAGCTAGTATTTATGTAAGTTTGGCACTAATGTTAATCTATGCTATAGCTAACAAAGAAAAGAGAGTATATTTCTGCTTTATTTGGTATGCAGCATTTATGTTTGTAAATATTGCTTATATCCAATTAATGTTTGGATACTCGAATAACTTAGCTCCTTCATTCGGCGAAAGCTCTGTAGTGGGTTATATATTCAGTGCACTTAATTTGATACTAGTAATGTACTATATTTATATTGTTTACGATATAGTAGCTACAAAGAAAGTAGTTAAGATACAACCTATGACACTTACTTATTTGGGTTATTGGAAGAATTTGTGGTTGCGTACTAAGAAAGCATATTACAAAAAGAGAATCAAACAAGCTAAGCAAAATTAGTAAGAATAATTTATAAAAAATTAAAGGGTTGTTTTCAATTAAGAAAACAACCCTTTTTATATGTAATTTTTAATTATAGAATATTAAACTAAAAGCATTGATTTATTATAATAATTTGTCCGATTAATTATACTTAGACAACCTTGTGCTTTAAGGTCTAATTTTACTATTTGTCTTAATGACTTATCTATTCTGTCTATATCTGAATATTTAGTTAGGATATTTTTGCAAGTAGTGCCTACCCAACTAATTAGTTCTTTACGCTCTTTATTTATGGCAAGGATACTAACAAAAGTAGGTGAGTCACATATTTCTTTATACATATCTTTGGTAATATCAAAAAGAGTATAAAGTGATAATCTTTTTAATCTTGTCATAGTGATATTTTTACTTTTAGCATTCGTTAAAAACTCATCAAAAGTAGTAGCATTTAGTGATGCCATTTTTAATCTATTATTTAAACCAGCATTAAAATCATAATAGTTTGCTAAATCGTGTCCATTTATATCTTTAAGTTTGAAAAGGCATAAATCACCCAATGAAGTCCCTCTAAGATTATAGCTAGATAAATAATCATAAGTAAGTTGCGGTATGCTATTTTTTATTTTATCAAGTTTGTTTTGTTCTAATGCAACTCGAATAGAACTAGCCGAAGGAAAATCATTTGTTAGTTCTTCATTATTATAATCTTCGTTCCTTTTTATTGTATGAATACCAATATCCATATTAAAAGTTTTTATTGCTTTGATATATGAAAGTCCTAAAACATTATTTGGTTTTTCTAGAATATCCTGTATATCCTCATATTCTTTATTCAATTTGCAAAATTCTTGTAATGCACAACTTTTTGCTCTCGGATAAGAATATCCTTCTGCAAGAAAATCTTTTAATAATTTTTTGAATTCTTCAGGTTCGTTTTCAAAAAGATTATTAGTTTTTATTAATAAATCTTTATCTCCACATTCACTTCCAAAGCTTAAAAAATCAATTTTTGGTAAATCATGTAAAATTTTAACAGCACCATAAGCAAAATTTTCCGCTGGAGAAATTGCATAGATAAGTGGTAATTCAATAACCATATCTGCACCATATCTACAAGCTATATAACTACGTTGATACTTATCTAAAATCGCTGCATCGCCTCTCTGAGTGAAGCTTCCGCTCATTATACAAATAATTGTATCGGCGTTTGTTTGCTCTTTTGCTAGCTTAATATGTTTAAGATGTCCGTTTGTGAATGGATTATATTCACAAATTATTGCTGTTATTTTCATATAATTCTTTAATTCCCTTGATTTTTTTCAATTTTATTGTATAATGTTTAGTGGTAATTTAATTATAATACATTTTTAGATAAAAATAAAGTAAATTTATTAGGAGGCGTTTAAATGTCAAAATTAATGGATAGTATTTTTAGCAAAGCACAAAGCTTGCAAAAACATATTGTATTAGCTGAAGGCGAAGAGGAGAGGATAGTTGATGCTGCAAAAAAAATTGTAGATAGAAAAATTGCAACTATAACTTTACTTGGTAACGTAGAAGTTATAAGAGGTAAATTGGGAGTTAAGTACAATAACATAGAAGTTATTGACCCAAATTCTAGTGATAAAACTACAGAATATGTAAATTTATTAGTAGAATTACGTAAAAATAAAGGTATGACTGTAGAAATGGCCAGTGAACTTGTTAAGAATCCATTGTATTTTGGTGCTTTAATGTTAAAGAATAATGATGCAGATGGAATGGTAGCAGGTGCTATAAATTCTACTGGTAATGTACTTAGACCTGCACTTCAAATAATAAAAGCAAAAGCTGGGGTAAAAACTGTTTCTTCTTGTTTTGTTATGACTATGCCTGAAAATTCGGCAGGTAGTGCTTATGGCGCTGATGGAGTATTAATATTTGCTGATTGTGCAGTAAATCCTAACCCAACCGCTGAACAACTTGTTGATATAGCAATAGCTAGTGCTGATAGTGCTAAAAAAATTGCCGGTATTAAAGAACCAAAAGTTGCTTTGTTATCTTTCAGTACAAAGGGCAGTGCAAAACACGAATTAGCTGATAAAGTTATTAATGCGGCCAAACTAATAAAAGAAAATGTTCCTGAATTACTTTGTGATGGAGAATTACAAGCTGATGCAGCATTAGTTGCTAGTGTAGGTAAGTTAAAAGCACCTAATAGCAAAATTGCAGGTTATGCAAATGTTTTAGTTTTCCCTGATTTGCAATCTGGTAATATAAGTTATAAATTAGTACAAAGACTAGCTGGGGCAGAAGCTATTGGCCCACTTTGTCAAGGTTTTGCAAAACCAGTTAATGATTTAAGTCGTGGCTGTAATGCAGATGATATTGTAGGTGTAGTAGCGATGACAGCGATGCAATGTGCTGAATAATTTAAGGAGATAACAAATGAAAGTTTTAGTTATAAATGCAGGTAGTTCTTCACTTAAATACCAAGTTATTGACAGTGCAGATGAAAAAATGCTTTGTAAAGGTTTAATAGAAAAAATTGGAATAGCTGGTAGTAAACTAACTCATCAGACTATTGGAAAAGATAAATTAGAAATAAAAGAAGATTTAAAAAATCATACTGATGCATTAAAGATTGTTATAAATGCACTTACCGATGCAGAATTTGGTGTAATTTCTAACATTAAAGAAATTGGTGCAGTAGGACATAGAGTTTTGCATAGTGGAGAAGATTTTAAAGATAGCGTCTTAATTACTGATGAAGTAATTAAAATTTGTAAAAAGAATTCTATTTTAGGTCCACTTCATATGCCAGCAAATATAGCTTGTATTGAGTCTTGTAGAGAAGTTATGCCAAGTGTACCTATGGTAGCTGTATTTGACACAGTATTCCATTCTACAATGCCTGACTATGCTTATATGTATGCAATTCCTTATGAAGATTATGAAAATTTCAAAATAAGAAAATATGGTTTTCACGGAACAAGTCATAAATTTGTAAGTGGCGAAGCATTAAAAGTATTAGGAACAAATAAATGCCGTATGATTACTTGTCATCTAGGCAATGGTAGTTCTCTTGCCGCTGTTGTTGACGGGAAGTGTATTGATACCTCAATGGGATTAACACCCCTTGAAGGATTGGTTATGGGCACAAGAAGTGGTGATTTAGACCCTGCTTGTGTTGAATTCTTAGCAAAAAGCCATAAAATAAATGTATCTGAAGTATTAGATATCCTTAATAATAAGAGCGGATTTTTAGGAATAGCAGGAAAGAGTGATTTTAGAGATATATGTAACAATGCAAATATGGGAAATAAGCGTGCTTTGCTTGCTTTAAATATGTTTGCTTATAGAATTAAAAAATATATTGGTGGTTATGTTGCTGCAATGGGCGGACTTGATTGTATAGTATTTACTGGCGGAATTGGAGAAAACAGTTTTTGTGGTAGAGAAAAGATTATGGACGGTTTGGAATTTTTAGGTATCGATTTTGATTATGAAAAAAATCTTAATGTACCTAGAGACGAGATTGTAGAACTAAGTAAAAAATCATCAAAAGTTAAAGTTCTTGTAATTCCAACCAATGAAGAATTGGTAATTGCAAGAGATGCTGTGAAATTAAGTAAAATAATTTAATAATGATGAATTAACAATGAAATAGAGTTGACAAATCAATAGAATATTTATATAATAACTTAGGTTCAAATGTAAAAAAAATAAGTGGAGGTGACGATAAATGGCAGTACCAAAGGCGAAAATATCAAAACAAAGAGGAAATAGCAGATTTGCAAATTGGAAGTTAAAACCTCTAAATTTAGTAGAATGCCCACAATGTCACAATTTGAAAAAATCACACGTTGTTTGTCCATATTGTGGTTATTACAATGGTGTACCTGTTGTAATAAAGAAAGACAAAGATAAAGAATAATAATTCAATGATTGATTTTTGTTTAAAAAACTATTAAATAGAGGAATTTAATTCCTCTATTTCTTATATAAAAAAAGGAGAAATTATGAAAATAGTTATAGATGGATTCGGTGGAGACAATTCACCAGAAGAAATTGTTAAAGGTTGCATACTATCACTTGAAAAAGACAAAGATATAAATTTAGTTATTACGGGGAATGAAGTTAAATTAAAAAATCTTTTAACTGAATATGGTTATGACGGTGATAAAATTGAAATTGTTGATGCAAAAGAAATTATTACTAATGAAGAATCACCTACGGAAGCAATAAGAACAAAGAAAAATTCTTCTTTAGTTGTTGCTTTTGATTATCTTAATAAAAATGAAGATGCAAAAGGGTTTGTTTCAGCAGGAAGTACTGGTGCAGTACTTACTGGAAGCGTTCTTATGTTGCGTAGAATAAGAGGAATTAATAGACCGGCACTTTGTCCTTTACTACCTACCAAAACAGGAAAAAATGTTTTGTTAATTGATTGTGGGGCAAATTCTGACCCAAAACCACTTAATTTGCAACAATTTGGAATTATGGGAACCGCTTTTATGAAAGCAGTAGAAGGCGTAGCAAATCCAAGAGTTGGTTTACTTAGCAACGGTACGGAAGATAAAAAAGGAAACGCCCTTACTAAAGAAGCTTTCCCTTTACTAAAAGAAGCAAATATAAACTTTTTAGGTAATATAGAGGCAAGAGAAATTCTTTCTGGCGATTTAGATGTTGTAGTGAGTGATGGTTTTAGTGGTAATATCGCATTGAAAGGTTGTGAAGGCACTGCACTTACTATGTTTAGTCTTATTAAGGACGGTATTATGAAAGGTGGTTTGCGTGCTAAATTAGGATATATGTTATTAAAACCAGTTTTTAAGGGTATAAAAAATAGTATGGATTACAACAATAAAGGTGGAGCAGTTTTGTTAGGTTTGGAAAAATTGGTTGTTAAATCACACGGAAGTTCTAAAGCAACATCAATTTGTAGCTCTATTTTACAAGTAAAACAATTAATTGATAGTAATGTAGTCGACAAAATAAAAGGAGAATTTATTAGTGTCAAGTAACACAATGGTAGAAGAAATTGAAAAAGTTATTGAGTATACATTTACAGATAAAAGTTTATTAATTGAAGCATTTACACATTCTTCCTATGCTAATGAGCATAAGAATACAGCGGATTATGAAAAACTAGAGTTTATCGGAGATGCGACAGTAGAATATATCGTTTCTTTGAGTTTAGTTCGAATTTTTCCGACAGCTAAAGAAGGTGTTTTATCTAAAAAAAGAGCTAGTTTGGTAAATGCTAATTGTTTATCAAAAATAATTGATAATTTAGATTTGATTAAATATCTAAATGTTGGTGGCACTGGAGATTTGGAAAGCAAAATAAGAGATTCTGAAAAAGTAAGATGTGATGTTTTTGAGGCAATAGTTGGAGCAATCCTACTTGATAGTGGCAAAAATATAAATGTAGTAGGTACCTTTGTATTAAAACAATTATCCCCATATCTTAATGCTACAGTTATAGATTATAAATCAAAATTATTAGAAGTCTGTGCCCAAAAAGGGGAAAAGGCAGAATTTATTATTATAGAAAAAGATGAATACAAACCTTATTTCAAAGTAGGTTTACAAATAAATGAAATTCAAGTGGCTATTGGAGTAGGTCGAAATAAAAAACAGGCGGAAAAGAAAGCCAGCGAAGAATATTTAACTAAAAATAATTGACATTTTATATAATGCCAATTTTTTTTTATAAATTGTATAAATTTACTTGACTATGAATATAATAATGTTATAATAAATTTAGCACTCGGGTATGTGGATTGCTAACAGTCTTAAATAAGTATTGCCAAATAGAGGAAGAAATGGACAATTTATCTGATAGGAAAGAAAAGATATTAAAAGCTGTGGTTGATGAGTATTTAGTTAGTGCATCACCAATTTCTTCTGGAGAAATCAAAAATAAACATTTTGATGAAATTAGCAGTGCAACAATAAGAAATGAAATGTCAGCACTTGAAGAAATGGGTTATTTAATTAAGCCACATACTTCTGCTGGTAGAGTTCCTTCAAAGAAAGCTTATGGTATGTATGTTGAGAAGTTCTTAAAAAAACATTCTCTTAGCAGACAAGAAATGGATATTATTAAGGATTCATTTGACCAAAAGTTTGAAAGTGTAAAAGATATTGTTAAAAAGACAGCAAAAGTAATTACTGATATCACAAACTATACATCGGTTATTGTTCTTAGCAATATCAATGGTGTTTTATTAAAAGAAATAAAATTGGTTGGACTTGATGAACACTCGGCGTTAGTTATCATAATTACTGATAGTGGAATTATTAGGGATAAAGTAATATCTGTAGGCGAAAAGATAAGTGCACAATATATTTATGAATCGAATGTTCTTTTAAACAACATTTTTAGTGGTAAAAATGTAAGTCAAATTTTAAAAACTTATGACGATGAAATGGAAAAACAATTAGTAGCTTATAACGAAATTTATGCTAGTATTATAAAAATATTGCAACAATATTCTAAAGGTGATGATAATGACTTTATAGTTGATGGACAAGCCAAATTTTTGGATTATCCAGACCAAGATATAAAATCCACTAAAGAATTTTTGTCAGCAATTGATACAAAAGATAAAATAACTAATTTAATTGAAGATAACAATGATATAGAGTTTTCAGTTAAGATAGGAAAAAATGAAAATGGTGATGGCATAGAAAAATGTGCTATTGTAACCGCAAAATATAAGGTTAATGGGAAAGAAATTGGACATGCCGGTGTAATAGGTCCTGAAAGAATGGATTATTCGAAGGTAGTTAGTGTTTTGAAATATATTGGAAAAACATTAGATGAAATAGTAGACGGAGGTGAAGACAAAATTGGACAAATCAAAAAATACAGAAAAAAATCAAAATCAGACAAAAGAACAACCATCACAGGAAATAAGTGAAGAAATTAATGAGCAAGAAAAAACAGAAGTAGTAGAAGAAGTCGTTGAAGAGCCCATAATTATTACTGACAATGGCGAAAGTGGTTTGAGCGAAGAGTTCAAAAAAATAGAAGAATATAAAGATATTACATTGAGATTACAAGCAGAATTCAGTAATTATCGCAAACGCAACCAATATTCGGTAATGAATGCAAGAGTAGACGGAAATAATGATATCATTGAAGCTTTACTTCCTATATTGGATAATTTTGAAAGAGGACTAGAAGTAATCAGTGATGACAAAATAAAAGGCGGAGTAGAACTTATTTATAAACAACTATCAGATTTGTTGGTTAAATATGAAGTTCAGGAAATTAAAGCATTAGGTGAAGAATTTAATCCGAATTTACACCACGCTGTAGCTCAAGTGGAAGATACTGATAACGAAAATAAAGTAGTTGCAGTATTCCAAAAAGGATATAAAAGAAAAGACAAAATACTTAGACCAGCAATGGTAAAAGTAGCAAAATAAATAAAAAAATAAAGTGTTTTTAAGTAAAACATAATAATTAGAAATTAAAGGAGGCAATAATATGTCAAAAATTATAGGAATTGATTTAGGAACAACTAATTCTTGCGTAGCTGTTATGGAAGGCGGAGAAGCCGTAGTTATCGCAAACGCTGAAGGCGGAAGAACAACCCCATCAGTAGTTGGCTTTAAGAAAGATGGCGAAAGACTAGTTGGACAAGTAGCAAAAAGACAAGCGGTAGTTAATCCTGACCGTACTATTTCTTCTATTAAAAGAGAAATGGGTACTAATTTTAAAGTAAAAATAGATGATAAAGTATACACACCACAAGAAATTAGTGCAATGATACTTTCGAAATTAAAAACTGATGCGGAAAGTTATTTAGGACAAAAAGTAACACAAGCAGTTATCACTGTACCTGCATATTTTAGTGATGCTCAAAGACAAGCAACTAAAGATGCTGGAAAAATAGCTGGATTGGAAGTTTTGAGAATTATTAACGAACCAACAGCAGCAGCTTTAAGTTATGGACTAGATAAAGAACAAAAATCACAAAAAATTCTTATCTATGACCTTGGCGGTGGTACATTTGATGTTAGTATATTAGAATTAGGCGATGGAATATTTGAAGTTTTAGCAACCAAAGGTGATACAAGACTAGGTGGCGATGATTTTGATAGTGAAATCGTTAAATGGATAGTTGCAGAATTCAAAAAAGACAACGGAGTTGACCTTAGCAAAGACAAAATGGCTATGCAAAGAGTTAAAGAAGCTGCTGAAAAGGCAAAAATTGACCTTAGCGGTATGCAAAATGCTTCTATTAGTTTGCCATTTATTACAGTCGGCGACAATGGTCCATTACACGTTGATTTAACACTTTCAAGAGTTAAATTTGATTCTATGACAGCTGCATTGGTAAAACGTACAATTGATCCTACTTTACAATCATTAAAAGATGCTAAATTAAGTGTTAGCGAAATTGATAAAGTAGTTTTAGTTGGTGGTTCTACTAGAATACCTGCTGTTTATGACGCAGTTAAGAGTTTAATAGGAAAAGACCCATATAAAGGTATAAATCCTGATGAATGTGTAGCACTAGGCGCTGCAATTCAAGGTGGTGTACTTGCTGGTGATGTTAAGGATGTATTGTTGCTTGATGTTACTCCATTATCACTTGGTATAGAAACAATGGGTGGTGTATTTACTAAACTTATAGATAGAAATACAACTATTCCTACTAAAAAATCACAAGTATTTAGTACAGCAGCTGATAATCAAACTAGTGTTGATATTCACGTGTTACAAGGTGAAAGAAGTATGGCTG
>JBAXZI010000009.1:0-46014 GCA_041670385.1 Clostridia bacterium
AGATTGTCCTAAAGCTCAATAATAATAAGCTAGTTATAAAAGGTGAGAACCTAAAAATTGATGACCTTAATATCAAAAATGGAGTGATTAGTATAATAGGTGTTTTGCATTCTTTTGTATATAGCAAAAGCATTAATTCCAAATCAATGATAGATAAAATATTTAAATGATAAATCACACTTTAGAACATCCATATATTGCACTTATGTTCATTTCAAGTGGAATTTTGTCATACATAATTTTTGAATTAGTAAATAGCATTAGGGTAATTACAAAGTATGATATAATAGGTTTTTTTACTGACTTTATAGCCGTTTTGCTATGCGGTAGTATTTTTTATTTAATTAGTTACACTTTTGCTAATGGACAAATTAGGGTAGGTTTTATATTATCATATATTTTAGGAATATTAATAGTCGCTATTCCTTTCGGAAAAAAAATAAAAAATTTAGTTTTAAGATTTGCTAAAGGATTAAGACATAAACTTAAGAAAAGGATGGTAATTTGTAATAATTATTTTAGTAAAATCCATAATAATATGGTAAGGAGGTACAATGCAAGAAGTCAAAATAGAAAATTCAATGGAAGAAAGAACAAAAACAAAATATTATTCTCCAAAAGAAAGAAAGCAAAACAAATTAAACACAGTCGAGCATTGTATTCAAGAGATATACCACAACGCAAGATTAGTTATGATAGAAATAGAAGTATTACACCCATACTGCATTGACAAAGGATTCTCTAATCTTTTGAAAAGACAATATGAAGAGTATACCATTCTTACAAAAAAATTAATTGATTATTCCAAAAAAAACAGTATAGAATTGCGTGCAAATGCTTCACTTTCAAAATTTCTTATGTCCGTATCTACTGCACTAACTATGATAACTGATAAATCAAATGCACATTTAGCACAAATTATGATTCAAGGTATAAATATCGGAGTTATCAATATAGCAAAAATTCAAAATTTGCTTTCCGAAAAAGCATCTTCAAATGAATATGCGGATAGATTAATGATGTTGTTTGACCAAAACTTAGAAGATATGAAATTATTTTTGTAGACCTCAATAAAAATTTATATAAAAAAAATAGCTTATTATCGGTATGATAATAAGCTATTTTTAATTTTAATATATTAAATAAATTTTACTTTTCTTTCATCTCCACCGTACTTAAGAAACACTTTGCCTTCTACTTTACTAACTTCACCAAAAATACCATAATGGCTATCATAACTAACATTACGATTGTCACCTAAAAAGAAAAACTTACCTTCTGGCACAACAACTGATAATATTTGATAATTTACTGTCATATCATCTTTTATATAATCTTCTACCAAAACACTGCCATTCCGTAATACTTCATAACTAAACTTATCATAATTGTATTGAATATCGATAGTATCTCCTTCAAGTCCAATAACACGTTTAACATAAAATTTGCCTGCGGGTTCATATTCGAAAACTATTATATCATCATAATCAATTTTTTGTGTTCTAAATAGCAATATTCTTTCTTGATCCCATAAGTTAGGTTCCATACTTGGTCCAGATACTGGATAAACTACCAAACAATTTCTACTAACGAAAAAAGTTGTACCCATTATAAAAATACAAATAATTAAAACTATTATACTATTCCGATTTTTATTTTCCAATTTTCTCACCTCTATATAAACATTATCTTTCCAATAACAACTTTATTATTGTTAATTCTTATACCTTTCATTTGACTCCATGTCATTAGCGGCATAAATTTTGCATTTTTAAAATCGCTACAATCAAATTTCAAACTAACAAAAGAATCTTCACAATCCAATACTACTTTTGCTGTAAACTCTTCATTATTTTCACCGCTCGTAATTGCCGTAATACTAAACATAGTATCTTCTACATCACTATATGCATCAACCTGTAAAATCTTATCTTTACTAATTTTGTTCTTATTCCCTATTGCAAAACTTATCAAACTGCCATTATCACAACATATTCCTTTTAATCCAATAGGCAAAGTACCTTCTCGAACACTTCCTTCTAAAATAACTTCGTCCGAACTTACTTCCGTAAATTCTTCTATATTAGAATTATAATAAAAAACTATCGGACTGCTTATAGATGAATTATTAGTTTCATTTGTAAGTGGTAATTTGTGAAAATATGGCAAACTACTTAATAATAGTCCGTTTTTATATTGTATTTCTGCAAAAACAAATAAAGGGCTATCACCCAATTTTACGTTTAATTTAGCTATATATTCTTTAAGTCCTGCTGATTCCCCCGCAGCTACTTGCCAATATCTTGTTGCGTGATTGTACTCTCCAACCGAATAAAATACTCTTACTTTTTCTGCTTCAATTATGTTATCAATTAGAACATTAGCATAAATAGTTCCATCTTCATTAAAATCTAATTCTATATCGGGCATTTCAGGAGGCATACTTCCTACAAAACAATATTTTATAAAGCTAACAACTGAATTATAAGCACGATAATCAATATTATCTATGTATTTAGCACTTATTACTGCCCTGATTTTATTATGTTGAATTATATTAAATATATTCGATAGTCTGTCAATATCGCTTAATGTACCGTTACTTCCTATAGCAAACATTACAGGAACTTGTATTTTTTTTGCATAAGATGTACTACTTACACCCGTAAGCCAACTTAGCATATCGTCATCCATAATCATTTCTTCACTGTCATATTTATTATGTTTTACATATTCTAAATAACTTGCACCATTAATACATACTAGACCATTTATCCTTTTTTCTTCACCCGCAACTTGCATTGCAATTTCTACACCATCACTTAATCCCATAATAACAATTTTTTCTTTATTAAGAATTTTATTAATAAATGTTATGGCACGCCTAATTATAACAGCATAAAGATATTGTGTAGTTTCGATAGGTGTTAGACACATCTTATTAGCGTGGTTACCTGCTTTTGCATAATAACCATAATCCAAACTTTCAGGGAAAACAGTAGCTGTATTTTCTAAAATTCCACCAAAATCGGGCAAACAAACAATATAGCCTTTTTTAACAAGGTCATCAATAATACCTTTTTGTGGAATTTTAGTATAACTACCCACTAACAAAACAACATTTTGACTTTCAAAATTTGGAGAATAAACCTTAATATCAATTGTTACATCCCCATCGCTGACTCTTTTAGCCAAATATGTGTAGCTTGAAACATCTTCCTTCTTGCTTAGTAAGACACTGTCTAGCTCTAATTCTGTTGCATCAAAACCTTCCCATACTTGGGTTGTAGTCATAAGTTCCATAACTTTTTTTATTACCTCATTTAATAAGTATAGTTATTATAACAAATTTTATATATAAATACAATTATTTTAACGCTATTATAATATGGTTGCTTAATTATTGGCAAATAGTAGGATTTATAGCTACTTTTACCACTAATTTACTTTCTTTTTTTGGGCTTTTTAATAGTTTTTAATAAATATTTACAAGATTTTATGATTATATCCCAACAAATTACATTTTGTACAAATTTAATAACCTGCAATTTCCCTTTAATAAAACTTGGATTATAATTATTTTCATAACTAATACTATTTTCTTCTAGAACTGGCAAATAATTCTTCAATACTATCTCAAATTCTGGATAAGACAATTTTTTCTTTGACCACGCCCTTTCTGCTACCGCAAGGATTCTAGGATATACCATTTGTTCTAACTTTTGCACATTATTAATATATTCCGTCCATAATGTTGCTTCAAGTCCTATAATATTTGATTCCAATTCTTTAGGAATTTCGCATTCATAGGTTTTTTGCAAACTGGTCATTCCATAAGGATAATCAAAATAATAACTACTAAATGGACTAAATATTATTTTACGACCATCTTTTGCCTCTGAATACATAGCTTCTTTATATTTTTTATCTTGTTTCCAATATTGCATAATAATGTCATTATCAAGATTATGTGCCAAAAAACCATCATTCCAGTTAATAACTATTTTACCATTTTCTTTGCAAAATTCAACCATTTTATTGGTAAAATAACCTTGCAAACTTTCTTCGTTTTCTAGATTATTATCTTTAATTACTTCTTGACATTTTTTGCAATTACACCATTTTGTTTTTAGTGCTTCATCTCCACCTAAATGTATATATTTTGATGGAAATAAATCGAATATTTCTTTTAGCACATTTCTACAAAAATCATAAGTTTCCTCATTCCCCGCACAAGCTAAATTATCGTGAACACCCCAATTTTGACTTACTGGAATTTGTTTATTTTCACATCCTAAATTAGGATAACTTGCTATAACTGAAGTAAAATGCCCCGGCATATCAATTTCTGGAATAACCTCAATAAACCTTTCATCGCACCATTTTACTAATTCTTTTATTTCTTCTTGCGTATAGAATCCATTATATGGTTTTTTATTGCCTCTAGTTCCTTCCCGTACACTTCCGATGCTATTTAATAGAGGATATTTTTTTATTTCTATCCGCCATCCTTGGTCATCAGTAAGATGAAAATGGAATTTATTAAATTTTAGCATAGCCATAACTTCCAATTGCTTTTTAAGTTCATTTATAGTAAAAAAATGCCTGCTTACATCACATAAAAAACCACGGTATTTATATTTGGGACTATCTTCAATAGTTAATTCCATCAATTCTTCGCCGAATTCTTTATAAATTTGTTGCATAGTTACATCTGCATAATATCTACCACTATCACTAGAATAACTAATTATCGTACCTTTCTCCCCAATTTCAATACGATATCCTTCTTCTACAATATCTTTTTTTAATTCATAAATAGGTGGGTTTTTCACATAAAAATTATTCCCGATAACTAATTTATCAGGTGTCGGTAAAATATTTATCATAATCTTCTCCTTAAATATTATTAATATTCGGAAGGTAATATCTATTTACATTACCATCAGAATCAATATTTGCTATTTCTGTATCAATAATGCTATATACTGCAGCTTTATTCCCTCCTGCAATATTGATAATAAAATCAGCATTATCGCTTAAACCTACTAAATTATCTTTATTATAAAATATCACTTTTAAAGTGTTTTCATCTTGGGAATGATTATAACTTATACTCCATCCATTAGGTTTTTCAAAGCTTAAATTCGTACTGTCTTCTAAAATTTGAATATCATTTGCACTACGCAAGGTAAACATTATTGTATTTACATTTTCCAAACCTCTATCATAGTATCTAATATTAAAACTTAAACTATCATTTTTTTCACTTTTTCCTAAACCCAATCTAGCACTCGTTAATATCTGTTTGCTATTATCCGTAGAATACTTTACTTCATAGGTATAATTTTCACTAAGCACGCCTTTATATTCTATATAAATTTGTCTAGTTTCTTCTGCTCCCGTAGTAGTTGTAGTATCAAAACCTACTAGCATACCTAGTTCACAATTCACATATTCGGAAGTACCGTTTTGCTTTGTAACTAGTATAAAAATATTATCATAATTAAGTACTTCGTCGACTTCATAACTGGACTTTAATGAATTTTCTTTTATAGTAATAGATTCTATAGCGTCATTAACTCTATGGGTACATCCACAAATTAATGTACCAATTATTATAATAAATATTACTAAACTAACACCTAAGAACTTATTTCTATTCATTTTTTGTCCTCTCTACAAGCATTGTAAAGTCTATTATATCATATCTACCATCTTTGCTAACGTCATAACCAAAATTGTTACTTTGTCTCGATAACAATTCCGCCGCTAAATTATCTAAGTCATATTTATTTAATATTCCATCACTGTTTGTATCGCCTGTTACATAGATATCCAATATTACTATAATATCTCCAAATTCATTAGTAAGTTCCAAATTAAGATAATCGCTAACCTGCAAATAAACATACGCTAACGGATTAATTTTATTACTCTTATAGTACCAACTAATATTAAAAGTGCTTGCAATAGACTTTGTCAATTCTTCCAAAGTGCAAGCATTGTCTACCAATATTTTTTTGCTGGTAATGTTTAGATAAACATTATCTGTATTGCTTGTCATTAATGCAAAAGTATCTCCGCTTACCTGAACATTGAAAGATATGCGTTTGCCCAAAACTACCGCGGATAAGGTCTGCCAGCCTAGTTTTATGCAATTATAATCTTCAGCAAAAACATTATAATAACTTTGTAACGGTAAATCATAATTTGAAGTATTGGTTTTTAGTAAAATAATTCCATTACTTAAATCCAAACTCTCTCCGTAATTATAACTAGACTTAGGTAATGTTTGCAAACTTACATCATTAATAGTTGTACTACTATCAAGAATCAGAATGCTAAATGTTCCACTAGTAATAGTATTATTGCTTATTAAACTAATTCCTAAATTGTATCTTGTATTTATTCCACTCCACACAAAATCATTAATTTCATAATTTTCTTTATCCAATTTTTGTTTGCTATTATCAGAATATATTGCAATCGCATTTATATAATTATCTTTTGCCTCACTCATAAATAAATTTTTATCATTAGTATTGTTGCCTGTGCTAGTGAAAAGGACAACGGCTTTTGAATTAATTACATCAATTTCTAAATTAACGATTTCTGCTTCAACAGTAACGGCTACCCCTACAAAATCGCTATAACCATTTTCATCAGTATAAGTAATTCTTACATCATATTGACCTGAAGTGGTTTTATCAAACCCAATAAAGCTAAAATTAGCTTTTTTATTGCTATCGTTATACCGAACAACTTGAGTCGCCATATTAGGATATTCTAGCGACAATTCTAAACCCGCCAAATTAAGGTCTTCATTCAGTTGATAAACGGTTTTATCGGGCATTTTTGTAAGCGTAGCAGTAAATGCTTCTGCTTTTATTGTCAGTGTAAAATGTGCTTCTATATTTTCGTTTTCACTATCAGAAAATTTAATTTTTGCAGGTTGCGGAACACCTATTTGTTTATTATCATAAAAACATTGATATTGTGAAACCGTTGCTATCATGGAAGAATAGTCATTATAGGTCACAACAACAATTATTGCATCCATAACCCTATTTTTTAGAATTTCATCATTCTCGTGATAACTAACATCTATTTCATTACAAGTTTGTTCGTTTGTTTCATATTTTTCTCTGTCCCAAACATTTATAGAACTAACTTGACTAGCACAACTTAAATCTGTGGGTATAGTTATTTGAAATTGGATACTTTCATCACTTTCTCCAATTAAATTTATCTTTATACCTGTATTTCTGCCATCAGAAGTAAAAATACATTCGCTATCATAATCGTCATCATCGATACTATTATCATCTTTTTCTTTACCTAAACTTCTGAATTTTGAATTGCTTTGAGAAATATATGCTTTATTTAGATTTTCTTTTTCTCTCGTTTTCAAATCCAAAATACTGCTTGCATCAGGTCTATAAACATATATTTCATAGGGATATGATGTGCTTTGATGTACTGCTGTTTGATTACCTGTTTTCCCGTTATATTCCTTAGTATTTATTCGATACACAATTAAACCACTACCTGCTAAATCACTATCATAAGTGGAAACATCTTTATTTCGATATTCTATCCATATACTTTCGTATTCATTAATATTAATTTTATAAGCAATATTATCATTGGCATTTCCTGAAGTAACCATAGTTGTAGGTTTTAATGAAAAAGTACCAGTATTCGTAATTTGACCTATTTGCGTTTGATAAATATATTTTAGTGTATCGCTATTTGCTGCTATATAATGCTCACGCATATATGCTGTTAGGTATTGTGGTGTATCACATTCATAGTGCATTAAGTCCCAATTGCCTACGGGCAAATAATTATCTTCAATATCGCTATTATCTGTTTTATAATGATATAAATCCGGCGAACCTAATATATGGCTAAATTCGTGACAAAGAAGCCCGGTCGTTAGATTATCAAAGAAATTTAGTGTATAGTGATATACTTTTACCCCGTTTAACTTAACATCTATACTATCTTTACTTACGTTCAAAATACTTGCAAAATCCCAAGCATGAGGCCACATTAATGTAGACCACTGTTTTTCTAAAGTAGCATTATAACTGCCACTTACTACAAAACTTATATTGTCCACAAAACCATTATCATTCTTATCTAAATTAACTCCCAAATAATCCATTGCACTATTAAATCCATTTACTGCAGCAGTTAAAAGCTCTTTTTCTAGTGTTCTTCTTTCACCGTTCTCTGTTGTATCATAACAACTTTCATAATAATTACGAGTTTTAACATCTTGATAAGCATAATATATTGTATCGTTTTCTTTTGCAAAAACACTGTCAATAAGTATTTTGCCATAAGTAAGGTCATTATAATAATCATATAAAGAATTATCTTGACCCTCAAAATTATCCACCTTACTACCTATACTTGTCGGTTTTTGTTCATCACTAAAATAAATAAAAATAACAACATTGCTTAACTCTAAAATATCTACATCTTCTCCACTAGCATTTGAAGAAGCATTTTTTAGGGTACTTACATTATTGTCATTTTGGTTATTATTAAAAAGTTCACCCATATCCACAAAATCAGTTGACATAGGTATATATTCATCATTTGATACATTTTTATCTAAAAAAATAGACATAGTAGACATCGTTATCAAACTTGCCAAAAAAATGGCGAGTATAATAATAATTGATGTTAACCATATCTTATTTGTTTTCATTATATTACCCTTAAATATGTGCGGAATTTCCCGCACATATTTTCGAGTATTATTATATAATAAAAGTGTAAAATTGTCAATATATAGTGTAGTTACCTACACTCTGTATAGGAGAAGTTTATTTTCTTTTTTTATTCTTCTTTGAAGGAGCTTCTTGCTCATATCCATTGTTATAATTAGGTGCTTGCAACTGATTATTTCCGTAAACTGGTTGTTGATAATAATAATCATTATATCCACTTCCATAACTATAATTTACATACCCTGCATTATTAGCATAAGGGTCAGCCGCATATTGGTCATTTCCATAACCATAGTTGTTGTTATTGTTGTTGTCATAGCCATAATTGTCATAACCTAATTGTTCTTGACAATTATCTTTACTTACTTTCTCTTCTTTTTCTTTAAGTTCTTTGCCCATTCCACGTAGTAAACCAATCATAAAGTTACTTACTATCATCCAAACTGCAAAGATTAAGAATATTTTTCTTAGTGAGAAAAGAGCAACAATTGCATACAACAAACCATTACTGTTAAGCCAAGCCATATTCATATAATCAAGACAACCTCTTGAATTAGCAGAAGGGATTAGCGCTAAAGCAGAACCGTCAAATCCTAAATAAATTGGACTTTCTGTTAGGTCATAAGTTAATGTAGGCACTAAACCTGCTTCTTGTCCCAAATCAGGACTAGGATTATCGCTACCATTTGCTATATTCAACACAAATTCTTTCAACGCATCAGGCGTTTTAAATAATGTTTTAACTGTCGGACCTAAATCACCCAAACTAGCTATAAATTTTTCATAACCATCGACAGTGAATATATCTACTTCCATTAATGTCATTTGTCCATTCATATCAAGCACATTCCATTTTACTGGTTGCGTATCAATTTTATCGGTATCTGGATTATATAAATAAAATGGTTCTTCTTCATATTCTCTATTATCAAGTAATAAATGAACAAGCACGGCTATAGTCATTCTGTCAGAAGTTGCCATTGATATATATGGTGCACCAAAAGTAGCATATCCTGTTTTATCAATGCTTTTAAAGTGAATAGCAAGTAAATCTGATACTTCTTTGTTTTTAACTCCTTCCTTTTTATATTCTGCTAATGTTTTTGTAGACAAATTGCCGTTAGCTACATTCAATTCAATATACGTTTCTAACAAACCTTTATTTACATCAGCTCTAGTATGATAATCATCAGCTAAATCTTCATAAAAGACTGTACCGCTTGTGGCATCAGCTAGAAAATCTGGTAAAGCAACATCAATTGCTACCCAAAATCCGCCTAACATACAGAAACATAGTATCATCGCTACAAATGTTTGATGATATAAAGTACATTTTCTTTTTCTTTTTTTGTTTTTGCCTTTTTTTGCCATAATCAATACTACGATAAGAAAGATTAGCGCAAATACAGCTGTAACAATAACTCCTACAAATGGTAACACGCCATAGCTTATGCCACCCTTGATAATTTCTAAATTATCCCAAACTACCAAGCCTATTAATGCAGGAAAGCCTAATATATATAATAAAACTATTAAAAACTTTTTCATAATTATCTCGCACCTCCCACTTTAATGATTTCAAAAATTTCATCTTGTTTTCTAGAATTATGATAGCTAAGTGCAATCATAATCGCAATAACACCACCTAATAAATACATATATCTTCTAGCTGCCATTGCTGGATAAATTTTTGCCGAATAAGACATATCCGCACGCAATTGATATAATTCATCTAAAGTAAATCCTTTGCTTGCTGGATATCCACTACCACCCATTACTACTTTACCAATGTTATCACCGATAAGCACACTACCTACATTGCTTCCGTGAATTCTTGCATAATAATTTGCATAAGCATATTTTTTCAAAGTTTCATCTTTAATAAATTCAAATATAGGTTTTGTGGTTGGAGATTGATAATTAAATATTGGATTTGTCAAACTTAATGTGTTTAATAATTGTTCTACGAATGGCACTGTTATACCATAAGCAAACAATGATTCATAATTACTTATATCCATACCAAATGAATCAAGTACACCCTTTAATTTTGTATAGTCAAGACTGGTCAACAACCCTCTAACTGTCATAGCATTTAATGAATTTTTAAAATTTGCTAAAGTTGTAAAATCAAGTGTTGTACCTGCATTAGAGATATATTCTAGTACTGGCATTATTGCTTCATATGCTACATCCTTAACTTCATCATCAATTGCTACTACCATAAATAAAAGGTCTAAAGCATCTTCTATTGTTAACGTATTTACTGCTTCTACCAAAGTTGGTATTGATAAATTTGCATTTAGCAAACCAGTAATAGTACTAGGTAACAATCCACCAATAACACCCAAATCATCAAGTGTTTTATTCAAATCACGACCTACTATACTTAAAAGTGCATTTAATTGCACCATTGTCAAACAATGGTCATAAGCAGTACCTTCTGTACCATACGCTGCTTTATAATCTGCTGTTTGTGTATAGGCTTGCCATTCTGAAGAAGCATAAGCTGTATTTATAGCAACAGCTAATTCTGTATCTGCATCTTTATCCTTAGCTTTATATTCTGCTTGAATTTCATTGTAGGTAATAAGGATATCAACTGCTTGCTTTACACCAAAAATGTAACCATCAGCATACATACCGTTAGGACTTGTATAAACATCCTTATCATAATCAACGACTAATGGGTTTTTGGATTTAACAGGTGCTGTTATTGCACTGCCATCACCATTTTCATCACCTTTACAACTACTTTTCAAGTTAACATTATACAATTCACAAAATCTATCTATTTCATCATTATAATTGTCTACAAGACCACTTTTGTTTGATGTAAGTGGATCAAAATATTGTACTTGATAATTGTAATCTTTAATTTGAACATTGTATTCTGCATTGGCATCTTGTGCTTTTTTTATTTCTTTTGTGCCCAAAATATCTAAAGCGTAAGCTCCTCCAATTACGACTACTAATGACAAAATCAAACTTATCATAGCCCTGCCTTGTTTGTTTTTGCAAAACAATGAAAAAAACAATTGTAATATGGTTACTACCACCCAAGCAATAACTACGATTATAAGACCGTAATACCAAGTATCCTTGAATGCATCGCCTGTTATAAAAGCCATACTCCCTAAAAATACAAGTGCTATGAGCAGTGGATAACCTAGAAAATAACAAATGTTTTTCAATGCGCGATAGCGATTATATTTTTTTCTTAATTTGTTCATTGAAAATCTCTCCTAAGAAATCTATTTTAATAAAATTATACATTATGCACCATATAAAGTCAATAAGTAAAATCTCAAATTTATTAAAATAAGCTTAACTATTTATATATTTATACTATTCTCACATTCTGTCTAATATTATTGTTAGTATTAAATTTATCTAATCTCATTATTATGCATAATAATACATATTTTTATTTACTTTAATTTTGCACAAATTAGTCAATAATAGCTGTACAGCCTTAGTATGTATATATTTGTGAATTTAATAGCATTTTTATAGGTAAAAAAAGGATTAAAATACATTGACTTTATGCAATAATGAATATATAATATGTAAGGTTGTCATAATGATTATATGACATACAAATTACTAATTTTACTATGGAGGTTCTGATGAGTAAGAAAATGACTATTGATGGTAATACAGCCGCTGCACATATTGCATATGCTTTTAGCGATGTAGCTGCTATATATCCTATCACACCTTCTTCACCTATGGCAGAAAATTCTGATGAATGGTCTGCTCAAGGAAGAAACAACATTTTTGGTCAACAATTGCGTATTGCAGAAATGCAATCTGAAGGTGGTGCCGCTGGTGCCGTACATGGTTCTCTATGTGCAGGTGCATTAACAACAACATTTACCGCAAGTCAAGGCTTGTTGCTTATGATTCCAAATATGTACAAAATCGCAGGCGAATTAATGCCATGCGTATTCCACGTGTCTGCTCGTTCTATTGCTGCACACGCACTTAATATTTTTGGTGACCATACCGATGTTATGGCTTGTCGCCAAACTGGTTTTGCTCTGTTATGTAGTAATTCAGTACAAGAAGTTATGGATTTAGCTTTAGTTAGCCACTTAGCTACACTAAAAAGCAAAGTTCCTTTCTTACACTTCTTTGATGGATTCCGTACTAGCCACGAAGTAAGCAAAATTGAAATGATTGACTATGAAGATATCAAACCATTAGTCGATATGAAAGATGTTGAGGATTTTAGAAAAGCTGCATTAAACCCTGAACACCCAACTCAAAAAGGTACTGCTCAAAACGGTGATATCTATTTCCAAAACAAAGAAGGTAGCAATGCTTATTATGACAGAGTTCCTTCAATTGTTGAAGGTTGTATGAAACAAGTAGAAAGCATTACTGGCAGAAAATATAATTTATTTGATTATTATGGTGCTCAAGATGCCGATCGTATCATTATTATGATGGGAAGCGGTAGCGAAGCTTGTGAAGAAACTGTAGATTATCTAAACAAAAACGGCAATAAAGTCGGTCTAATCAAAGTAAGACTTTATCGTCCTTTCAATATAGAAAAATTTAAAGCAGCTATTCCTAGCACTGTAAAAGTAATAAGCGTTCTTGACCGTACTAAAGAACCTGGTTCTATTGGAGAACCTCTATACCTTGATGTTTGTACATCACTAAGAAATGATAATTATACTATTTTAGGTGGTCGTTATGGTATGGGTAGTAAAGAATTTAACCCAACAATGGTCGCTTCTGTATATGCAAATATGGCAGGTGTTCAAAAAGACCACTTCACTGTTGGTATTATAGATGATGTTACTCACACTTCACTTCCAATGGGCAAACTTATAAATGCTGCTCCAGAGGGAAGCATTTGCTGTAAGTTCTTTGGACTAGGCAGTGATGGTACTGTTGGTGCAAATAAAAACTCTATCAAAATTATCGGTAACCATACAGAAAAGTATGCTCAAGGATATTTCCACTATGATTCTAAAAAATCAGGTGGTTTAACAATTTCTCATTTACGTTTTGGTAATACTCCTATTAAGAGTACCTACCTAATTGATAGTGCAGACTTTGTTGCTTGTCATTGTCCTGCTTATATATATAGTTATGATATGATTAATGACTTAAAAGAAGGTGGCACTTTCTTGCTTAACTGCATCTGGACACCTGAAGAACTTGATAATGAATTGCCTGCTAGTATGAAAAATGCAATAGCACAAAAACATATAAAATTCTTTATCTTAGATGGTAACAAAGTAATTTCTGAAATTGGAGCTAGAAAAGGTGTTAACACCGTTATGCAAGCTGCTTTCTTCAAATTATCAAATGTATTACCTTATGAAGATGCCGAAAAATATATGAAAGAAGCTATCCTAAAGACATACGGTAGAAAAGGTGATAAAGTTGTTAATATGAATTATGCCGCTGTTGATGGCGCTGTAAAACATTTAATAGAAGTTAAGTATGACGCTAGCTGGGCTACTGTAACAGATGGTGCTCCTATGGCTGAAGTTAGAGGAACAGAATATTTCAAAAAGACAATTAATCCAATATTAATGCAACAAGGCGACAAACTTCCCGTAAGTGCTTTTAGTGCTGATGGTCGTGTGCCTCTTGGAACAACTAAATATGAAAAGAGAGGAGTAGCTATTATGGTACCTTCTTGGAATATGGATAATTGTATACAATGTAATCAATGTGCTATGGTTTGTCCACACGCTTGTATTAGACCTGTATTAAAAACTGAAGAACAACTTAAAGATGCTCCTGCTAGCTTTGCTACAAAGGACGCAACTGGTTTTAAAGGTTATAAATATAGAATTCAAGTTAGCCCATATGATTGTACTGGTTGTAATTCTTGTGCTAATGTTTGTCCTGCAAAAGAAAAAGCACTTACTATGATTCCTATAGCAGACAGTATTGCTCAAGACGCAGAAAACTGGGATTATTTTGAAGCTCAACCTGAAAATGATAAAATCTATAAAGATGGAAGCATCAAAGGTAGTCAATTTAGCAAACCTCTATTTGAATTTAGTGGAGCTTGTGCTGGTTGTGGCGAAACACCTTATGTAAAACTTGTTACTCAATTATTTGGTGACAGAATGATTATTGCTAATGCAACTGGTTGTTCTTCTATTTATGGCGGTAGCGCACCTACTTGTCCTTATACAACAAATGATGAAGGTCACGGTCCTGCTTGGGCAAATAGTTTGTTTGAAGATAATGCTGAGTTTGGTTATGGTATGAACCTAGCTTATACACAAAGAAGAAATAAAGTTACTATTGATATAGTAAACTTTAAAGAAGCAGCTACAGATGAAGCTACTAAAGTAATTTGCGATAATTGGTTAAATTCTATCACTGACGCAGATGCTAGCAAAAAATCAAGTGCAGAACTTGTTAGCCTACTTCAAAAGAGTAACAGTGCTTTAGCAAAAACTATTTTAGAACAAAAAGATTGTTTAGTAAAGAAATCTATTTGGATCTTTGGTGGAGATGGCTGGGCTTATGATATCGGATACGGCGGTGTTGATCACGTCCTTGCAATGGGCGAAGATGTAAACATTTTAGTAGTAGATACCGAAGTTTATAGTAATACAGGTGGTCAAGCAAGCAAATCTACACCTACTGGTTCTGTTGCTAAATTTGCTGCAAGCGGTAAGAAAACTAAAAAGAAAGATTTAGGTATGATGGCAATGAGTTATGGCTATGTTTATGTTGCACAAGTTAATATGGGTAGCAATCCTGCTCAATTAGTTAAGGCACTTAAAGAAGCTGAAGCATATGATGGTCCTTCTATCGTAATAGCTTATGCACCTTGTATAAATCATGGTATTAATATGAGTAATGCAATTGGCGAAATGAAGAAAGCTGTAGATTGTGGATATTGGCAATGTTATCGTTATAATCCAGAACTAGTTGATGAAGGTAAGAATCCATTTACTTTAGATAGTAAAGTTCCTACTGGCGATTATCAAGCATTCTTAGCTGGCGAAACAAGATACGCTTCATTAAAGAAAATGTATCCTGAAATTGCTGATAAGTTATTTGAAATGAACGAGAAACAAGCTAAAGCTAGATTTCTACAATATCAAAATCTTGCTAAAAATAATGATGACAAATAATATCATTAAATAAATTAAAACTAAATAGCCTAGGAAATATTTCCTAGGCTATTTTTTTATAAATTTTTTATTAAAATTAGATTTTTATTCTATAGTTGGTTAGTTGGGTGATAACTAAGTTCAGGACGGATATTTTCAAATATAACAGCATCTACCCCTATTTCTTTTGCTTTATCATAATCTTCTTGTGTGCGGATGGTCCAAGCTACCAATTTCATATTTCTTTTTTTGCATTGATAATTTAATGTTTTTATTGGTAAATCCATAATATTATATGCTACAAAATTTGGTTTTGTAAAATTCAAGGAAGACAAAATACGGTTCCAATTTAAAAATCCGTGAGGAATAAATTTTAAAACTATATTCGTAGATAATTGCCCACGCACAATACTAGGTGCATGTTTTTTAAAATACCCTACTGAAAAAGGATTAAATGCCTCCATAACTATCCAAGGTTTATCCTTAATCATTTCAATTACTATTTTTTCCAACCTAAAATCAGTGAAACTAAGATTTTTTATCTCACAAACAATATTAACCTTACCATCAACCATTTTTAATATATCTTCAAAATAAGGTATATGCTGACCATCAGGCAACAAATATTCTTCTCCATCGATATCTTTAGAACTTAATTCAGTAATTTTTATATCTTTAGTTGGTATCATTCTTTTTACATTATCATCGTGAAAAACAATGATTTTATCATCGGTTAACCTATGAACATCAAGTTCTATATTATAACCTTTCTCAACAGCAAGCTCAAACGCTTTCATCGAATTTTCGCTTACGGTTTTGCTGTGCAAACCTCTATGCGCTATTGCAATATCAAATACTCCCACTTTTTTATACCTCTCTTTATTTACTTATTCTTTTATTATATAGCATTAATTACTATTAATCAATATCAAAAATAGAAAAAAAGTAAAAAAAGCAAGTTATCTAAAAAAGATAACTTGCTTTTACTTAATTACAATTATTTATGCGGTTTTTTTATCTTCCCCTTTATTTTTTGGACAATATGGACATTTTTTGCAACCTTTACTCGATTTTGTTACAACCGTTTTCTTCTTTCTAAAATGCAATTTGATTTTACCTTTGTTGTTAAGGATTATTAAAGTTATGATGATTGCACTAATACCGATAAATATAAAGGCTGTCCACCACCAAGTACCTACTAAATAAATTATAGTCCCCAAAATATAAGATGTTCCTATCCAAAATACTAAAGTATGATTAAAGTTTTTCTTGTTAGCTATTTCTGCTTTAGCTGTAGCTACTGCAGCTACACAAGGTATCGTGGTCATATTAAATGCAATAAATGCAATTAGTGCAGGTATTGTAGCTCCTGTTGCATTAATCATAGTTACTACGGCACTCACGCCTTCTTCCCCGACCGCAAGTCCTGCAGTAATACAGGCAGATAATGTACTAAATGTAGCAATTACATTTTCTTTAGCTATAAGTCCTGTAAAAGCGGCTACCACAAATACCCAACCCCATTCGGTAAGCTGACTACCAAAACCAAGTGGTGTAAATAGCGGTGTTATAAATTGTCCTAAAGAAGCAAGAATACTTTGATTTATTTGTGCATTCTCAATGTACTGCCAATTCCAAGTAAAGTGACTTACAAACCATATTACAACTGTTGATAACAATATAATTGTAAATGCTTTCTTTATAAAATGTTTTGCTTTATCCCAAATATGAATCATCAATCCCTTAAATTGTGGAGCGTGATAACGAGGTAATTCCATAATAAACGGAGGAACTTCGCCTTTTAATGTGGTACTTCTCATAAAAATAATAGACACAATCGCTGTTACTATTCCTAAAAGATACATACTGTAAGTTATAATATCAGCATTCCCAACTCCAAATCTCATTACTATTCCACCAGCAATTGCTGTAAGAATAGGTAATTTTGCACCGCAACTAAAAAATGGAATTACTCGAATTGTTGCTAATTTTTCTTTTTCATCAGCTAAAGTTCTTGTATTAATTATTGCAGGAACGCTACATCCAAAGCCCATTATCATAGGCAAAAATGCTCTACCACTTAAACCGAATTTACGGAAAATTCTATCTAATATAAATACGATACGTGCCATATATCCGCTATCTTCAAGTATTGTAAAAAATAAAAATAAAAGCAATATTTGTGGCAAGAATCCAAGAACAGCAAACAAACCGCCTAGCATACCATTGCAAACAAGTCCGCTAACCCAAGTAGGGGCATTTACTAATAAAGAACTTACCGCTCCTATTATAGAATCAAAAATTACGCCAAACACATTTGCCAAAATAACGCCGGGAGAATTTATACCACCTGTTCCAAATACACCTTCAAAAGCAGTATTAGGAAAAGATGTCCAACTTTTGCTAAACGCACCACCTAAAAATAACAAATTTTCACTAAAAGTAAGATGGAATATAAGGAACATAATAAATAAGAATATCGGTATACCCCAAATTCTATGAGTTAGCACCATATCCACTTTATCCGAATGTGAAAGTTTGCCTTTATTTGCATTTTCAGACTTTTTTATTGCTATTGAATAATTCTTAGTTATGTATTTATATCTACTATCAGCTATTAACCCTTCAAAATCATTTCCGAATATCTTATCATTAAAAACTTCTTTGAAATCATCAACCATTTTGATTGAGTTTTTGTGCATATCACATTCTATTTCATCAAGTTCTATAAGTTTTACTGCGTGAAATAGTGGATTTTCTACATTTTGTCCTTTTAATGCAATTTTTACATCAACAATCAAATGTTTTATTGCCGAATTTTCTAAAACTGTTTTCCCTTCTCTCTTAATCAAACTTGTCTCATAGGCTCTTTGCATCAAAATATCTATACCCTGACCTTTTAAAGCAGATATTCCGACCACTGGTAAACCTATTTTTTCTTCTAATTTTTTTGCATCAATTATTGTTCCTAACTTTTCTACAGCATCCATCATATTAAGTGCAATAATTACCGGAACATCCATTTCCATAAGCTGTGTAGTCAAATAAAGATTACGCTCTAAATTAGTAGCATCAATAATATTAATAACACAGTCTGGTTTTTCATCAAGAATAAAATTCCTTGATACCACCTCTTCTGGTGTGTAAGGTGAAAGTGAATATATACCAGGTAAATCTATTATTGATATAGGCTCTTCACATTTTTTGTATACTCCCTCTTTCTTATCTACAGTTACGCCGGGCCAATTCCCGACATGTGCAGTAGAACCAGTAAGAGTATTAAATAAAGTTGTTTTTCCACTATTTGGATTCCCTGCAAGTGCAAACTTTTTCATTAGTCATTTACCTCCAAAATTATATTACTAGCTTCACTTTTACGCAAAGTAAGTTCATATCCTCTAACCGTAATTTCTATTGGGTCGCCAAGTGGCGCTTTTTTTCTTAATAACACTTCAGCACCTGGCGTTACTCCCATATCAAATAAACGCCTACGAATTCGCCCTTCGCCTTCAACTGTAGTAATTATTCCGCTATCACCTATAACAAAATCAATTAATTTTTTCTTCATTTTTTTCTCCTAATATTTTAAGCTATTAATATTTTAGTTGCTAAATTGCTATCTAACGCTATTCTACAATCTTTAATTAGACAAATTACATTCCCTCCGCTTCTAGAAATAACTTCAATTTCAGAATTAACAGTTATACCTAGATTTTCAAGATGTTTTTTTATCTTATCGCAAGCTGCGATTTTAATTACTAAAAACTTTTTACCTGTTGGTGCTACAATAATTGGCATTATATTTCTCCTTAGTTATAATATTCTAGCAGTTAGTAGCAAATTATCTTTTGCTAATCACTAATTTTATTTTTTTTACTAGAATTTATATTTCGCTTTTGCATGTTTTATCAAATATTAATTTCATTCTTTTGATTACTAACTACATAATAATAAATAAAATTCTGAATGTCAAACAAAAGTTAAACATATTTAACATTTTTTTATTTGCTTTTATTATTAACATATGCTATTATAAAATTAACAAAGAATTATAAGGATAAAATATGACTAATATAACGAAATCAAACGAAGACTATTTGGAAACAATTTTGTTGTTCGAAAATAATAACGCAGCCAAATCAATTGATGTAGCAAACGCCTTAGGTGTTAGTAAAGCTGCAGTTAGCATAGCTATGAATGACCTAATTAAAAAAGATTTAATTACGAAAGAATCCTATGGTGATATAATACTTACACCATTAGGTAGAGGTATAGCAACTTCCATTCTCAGCAAGCACAAGCTTATCAAAAAAATATTAATAGGAATAGGAGTTAGCGAAGAAAACGCAGAAAATGAATGTTGTAAAATTGAACATATTTTAAGTGACGAAACTATAAATTGTTTGAAAGAAGTTTGTCAGCGCAATGATTTTTGTTAATTGATTAAGACAAGAATTGTCTTATTAAAATTCTAAATCATCCTCTTTTTCGTCTTGATTTTTTTGAATTTCTCTTATTTTATCAGCAACTTCCATTACATCAGCAACATATTTAACAATAAATTCTTTCCCATCTTTCATAATAATAGTAAGAGTGCCAGTTGTCGACTTTCTTGTTTCTTCATAAAGTTTAGTTATTATTGATTCTATATCTTTTATTAATAGTTCATCTGAAGTAAATAATTTTAATTTATTTTCTTCTAAAACAATTAAAATATTTGGATAACGCAAAATTGCGATTAACTTTATAATTCCATGAATAAAAGCAAATGAATAACATCCATAAGCTATAGGAATAAATATTTTTGAAAGAGTTCCTTCTTCTTCATTTATTCTATTTATATATAGTGCCCCTAATACAAGAACAATACCAAAAGAAATTATGTTAAGAATAATTATTATTTGTCTTTTTTTATCTTTTTTTGCTATAAAGTTTTCCATAATTCAATTTCCCCTATTATATTATAAAAAAAAATTTATTTTAATACATAATTTTCTATATATTTAGCAAGTCCGTCATTGTTGCAATCCTCACAAATTGCATCTGCTTTGTCTTTCAATATTTTCATAGCATTGCCCATAGCAACACCTACGCCTGAATAATCAAACATAGATTTATCGTTTTCGCTATCACCAAAACTAATAATTTCTTCCTTTTTTATGTCGAATTTCTTGGCTACAATTTGTATAGCTTTGCCTTTAGAAACATCTTTTTTTACAAAATTTAATAAATGTCTATCGCAAAGTCCGATATCAAATTTATCATTATAAATTTTACGCCATTTTTTCATTCTTCTAATTAAATATTTTTCAAAAATACTACCTACCATAATTTGTGCTATATCCATATCTTTAGAATTTTCTAGTAAATTCTTATTAATAATAGCTGTACTTTCAGGCATTTCAGAATGAAATTTATCATAAAATATATCTTTTCTTATTAAATGGATTTCTTTATCAGAGAATAACAACACTTGTCTGCAAATACGCTTATCAATAAAAGTTAGTATTTCTTTTGAATCTTCTCTTGTTAAAAAATTCTTATATAAATATTTGTTATCCGCAACACTTCGAATAGAAGCACCTTGAGATGCTATTACATATTTTAGACCTATATCTCTAGCAATTTGATCAATTGCATAATATGGTCTTGTTGTAGCAATAACAAAAAGCCCACCTTGATTTTGGAATTTTTTTATAGCTTCTCTAGTTCTTTCTGTAACAACTTTATTTGAATCACACAAAGTATTATCAAAATCCGCTGCAATTAGTTTAATCATTTATATAATTTCCTCTAACAAATACTAACATTTATCTTAGTCTATGTCAAGAATTAGCCGCCATCACACATTATAAATAAAAAAGTAAAATTATAATTTAATAAATATTTTGAGTAATTTAAGTTAAATTAAATAAGCTAATATTATAATTTACATTATATAAGGAGATAAAAATGAATGAATTACAACTAACGCAAAACTATTATGTTTGTACAATACACGAAAAAGATAAATTCCCAAAAGGTTTTTCAAAGACTACAGGAATATTAATTATTGCGTGTATGATAGAACTTTATCAATGTAAAATTATTGACTTGGAAAATAAAAATTATGTAAAATTAGTTAATCCTTTACCCGATGAACAAAAATATCTAAGTTCTATTTATGATTATCTTGTTAAAAAAGGTAAATGCAAAATAGCTACTTTAGTAGCTTATTTTAATATCACAATGCCCAAATATAAAAATATTATTATTAATGAAATAATTCAAAGTTTACCTAAAGAAGTTGATATAGATATAATAATTGAAAAAATTAGAAAAGAAATACTAGGGGATAAAGCTGTTAGCACAGATTATTCTATTCTAATAATGCTTTTATATCATAATGATGTACTAAAAAGTTATTTTTCTGAAGTAGAAAACAATACTTTGGATAAAAAACTAGAGGAAATTAAAAAAAGTCCTGAATATCTAGAATTTATCCGAATTAGCGAAACAATCGCCAAATAATGCTTTTATTTAAATAATTTTTTGCAAAAAAAAAGATTTGCTTACGCAAATCTTTTTGACGTTTTAATATCTGCTGTTTCTGCTACTGCTACCGCTTCTGTCGTTGTTTCTGGTTGCTTTGCGAGCCTTTCTACAATCTGGACATCTAACTGGTTTATTTGTAAATCCTTTTTGTTGATAAAATTCTTGTTCGCCTTCTGTCCAAACAAATTCCTTACCACAATCTTTACATACAAGTGTCATATCTTTCATTTTAGTTACCTCCTTTATATTTTGAATAATAAACAAGATAAGATTTAATAAATAAAATAAAAGAATGCTTGATTTATATTCGTAAGTTATCTTAACACACATTATAAAAAAACACAACAGTTTTATAGCATTTAATAAAAACTTATTTGATATTTTTGTTACATTTTAATAAATAATGTAAAACGGTTTCCTTTAGCTATATTTTTAAGTACAGTTTTTCTCTTTTGCTTTTGGCTTCTTTATTAAACGCAATTTTAATACCCTATCCAAACTACTAGCAAGTGTTATAGCAAGTATTGAATTTACCGATGCCTTTATTGCATTAAACGGAACAATTATAGGCAATAGTAGCGGATATACGCTTGCTCGAGGAATTCCTAAGAATATAGGGGTTAACCAAATATTCATTCCCACCATTACTGTTACCCAAGTTATTATTCCCATAATATCACCAATTATAGCAAACAATAAATTTTTTTTCATTCTAAAGATTAATCCGTAAACTAATACAAAAGAACCAGTTGCTACAAAGTGCATCGCTACACCGATAATTCCTGATGATGCCGATAAAAACCCTTGCGCCAGACAAACAATGGCAGTTAGTAACAAACCCGGCATTACACCAAAAAAAGTGGTGCAAATAATTATTGGTACATCTGCAAAATCATATTCTAACGCCATAAACATAGGAATTGGGAATTTGAAAAACAGTAGTACAATCGAAAGTGCAGCAAGCACCCCATAAGTTGCAATTTTTTTCGTAGACATTCTAAACCTCCTTTTTGTCTTTTTTGACATAAAAAAAATGCTTTAGAATCTCTAAGGCATACAAAAAGTAAGTAACATTATAAAATGTATCTTTTATCATCCAGACTTTAACTGTCGGTAAAGGAATTTCACCTTATCAGCACATTACTGTGTTTGTGGACTTTTACCACCGGTGGGGAATCACACCCCGCCTCAAAGAAACTAAGATTAATATAACACTTATAATATTATATGTCAAGCACGCCAAATATAATTACTAGAAATTTTTAGCAAATAAAACAACCGCCTCTTTTGAGTCGGTTATTTTTATTTTTTACTTAATTTTTTTATAAATTAGCTTACCTTTTTGCTAAAAACTAGATCTCCCTTTTCATTGTAAGAATAAATATCAAGATTATTATCTTCAAAAACCAATTTACTCGCTACAAATTTCGAATTACTTGCATTTATACCACCTGCTAAAAATGTAGGATAATACATAGATTGTGAATCACTTCCAATTTCAAAATATTTAGTGTTGTGTTTATGCCCGCACAATAATAATTCTGGTGATTTTTCGCTTATTATTGTAGACCAATCTCTACCAAAAACATTTTCTAAATTCCCTATATGTGAAATTACTATTTTATGTTTTATATTTTCACTGTTATTAAAATCAAAAGCCTTTAACCATTCTTCTTCAGTATCTCTATAAGGTTCATAATTTGCCAAACCACCATATTCTATATGAGTATCTACTTTATCTTCAGCTACATCAACGACCAAAGCCGACATACTGCCAAAATCAAAGCCATAATAGTAAGCCCCTGTAGATATAGGCATATACTTATACATTTCACTTGCATAGGCTGATCTTGTATCGTGATTTCCTCTTGCATAAAATATTGGAATTTCGCCATTAGTAGCCTTAGCGGATAAATCCAAAACGTACTGAATAAATGTTTCTTGCGAATTATACATATTCGCCAAATCTCCAAGCAAAATTACTCCATCAAAATCGCTACCACAATACGAAAATGCCTTTAACGCATAATCCTTTTTTTCGTGTACATCAGTAAGAATTCCTATTTCCATATTATCACTAGGAACTCCCTTAAAGTTTATTAATTGACTTTCTATACTTTTTCCGCTACTTACGCTATTCCCTAGATGCTCAATTATTCTTGTAGCCCCTACTTTGTAAGAATTATTTTGCAAATTATCTTTCTCCACCA
Source organism: Clostridia bacterium (assembly GCA_041670385.1). Taxonomy (GTDB): domain Bacteria; phylum Bacillota; class Clostridia; order Christensenellales; family DTU072; genus CAG-1782. Next base: position 24,595 of record JBAXZI010000009.1, read on the forward strand.
AAAACGAATGTACCTTATCATTAGAACGTATACCACCCGCTACTGAGTCATATTGTCTTACTAGTTCTCCATTTTTTTCATATTCTATATAACCCGCAGAATTATGAGATGTAGCAAAAATTACAGAATAATATTCGTTGCCTAAATCATAAACTGATGGCATTGCTTCAAACTTGAAAACAGTTGCCTTTGTTGCAAACAAAACACTAGTTACCACCACTACTACAATTAGCACAAAAGAAACGATACTTTTTGCCCTGTCTTTAAATTTAGGTACTACATATAAACACACAAGTGCCAATATAATAGGCAATATGTATGGCAAAGCTTTAATATAATAATACCAATAAGTAGCTATACAAGTTACATTATAAAACAAATTTATTAGAACAATTATTGAGAAAAATATAGTTAAACCAAAACTTATTCTATACAATTTTAGTCCTAATTTTTGTTTGTCTTTTTTAATAAATTCATCTTTCAAAAATATTAAAACAATCGAAAATATACTACTTATTGCCAATATTATATTAAAAGATAAACAAAATCCATTAAATATTGCGCCATCAATAAACAACCAACCCAGACGCATTGATAAAAACATCGTCGGCAAAATTATTGATACTATCAATAATATTATATAATATACATTGCTGTTCAAGAATTTGTTGAATTTATTTTTCATTTTACTCCATTTTTCGATATATTTTCTTTTATTATAACAAATTTATTATCAATAATCAATACCAGTTTATAAACAAAAAAAGCACGCAAATTACTTACGTGCTTTTTTTTATTCAAATATTATTAAATTTTTTATTTTGCTTCCCATTTTGCATATAGATGCAATGCCTTATTCTCATTATTCTTAACTTTAGTTATTATTTCTCCGGTAAAATCCTTATTGTTATAATATCCTACAAAAACAAAACCTTCCTTTTTGGGTGTATCTAGTGTAAGAATCGAATTCCCGACTTCAAGTGGATAATATTCGATATAATTATATCCATTTTTTCCGCCGTCTAAATAATATTCTATATAAAATACTTCTTCCATAACATCATCAATAGTAGTTACTGTCGTATCGCCTTCTATAATTCTAAATTGTCTACCTTGCAATGCTTTCAAATCCTCAGTTTTCAAATTTGCACAAGGCACTTTACTGCCATCAGCAGTTAATATTTCGTTATCAATTATAGAACATAAATACCATTCCATATTGCCATTATGTCCCATATTTAATTCATTATATCCATTTCCATAACCACTCCACTCTGGATGTAGTATTGTATATGTCGTTAGTTTTCTAAGCTCTTGAGTAAGTCGAGTCATCGACATTTTTAATGTACTCATTTCATTTGCATAATATTCACAAGTCAAACCGTATCCTTCTTCCATAATCTTTATACATTCTACCATTGCTAATCCTGTATCATTTTCATAAATAGGTTTACCCGACCAATGTACATTTATATCTTTTGCCCCCATACTTATAGTACTATTACCTATTTGCATAGCTGCACTAAAATACGTATCTAACATAGTATATCTATCTGGGAATTGTTTTGCCTTCAATTGTCCATCATCAACCATTTGAGAAAGTAAGAACAAACCGGGAGCAGACACTTGACCACCCATAGAATGAGCAGCAACTCGAATTTCTTGATCCCCCATAGTATCGGGCAACAAATTCATTGCACGCAAATATTCTCCTACAAAATATTCTGCTACGCAATATGGCAAACTTTCTGTAGTCCATTGTCCATTGTCTTTTTGGTAATAAACCCCTTTATCCGTTGACCAAATTTTTTCTTCAATTGGTGTAGGATATTCATTTGTACAAAGTTTTTCATAATGAAAAATTCCGACATTCCAACCCGCTTCCATCCACAAATGAAACATATTTGTCTTTTCTGTATCCAAACCGAATTCGGAAGAACTCGCAGATTTAGTATTTAAATCAAAAGTTACTATGCCATTTATACCAAAAGACCCTTGCATACCATGAATCATTATAAATGTAGGTTTTGATGTATCTATAAGGTTAGCTCCTTCTTGAGAATCCGCATCAACCCAAATTGGTACTTCATTTATTGCATCCCATTTTACCCAATACAAACCCATTTTACGAAGATCTGGGTCTTTTTCTAAATCAAAATTAACATCTTTAGCATAATCCACATACCCGTTGTCACTAAACAAACCTGTATATGCATATTTCCCTTGTATACTTAGCTCCTTTTCAGTACTTACTGAAGTCCAAACACAAACTCCTAATAATGCTACTAATATTGCTAAAATAGTACATTCAAAAACTCTTTTCATTTTTTTAAATCTCCCAAAATAAATCTATATTAATAAATTATATCACATCAAATTCTTAATTACAAGTACATAAAAAGTATTAAATTTAATAAATTTTACACAATTCAATATTTGTCTAAAAATAATATTTTATTTAATAAATTACATTTTCTCTGCACAACAATGGAACATAAAAGGTGATAATACCCTAAACGCTTCTGCGTTGCTTTTTCCGTGTAATAAACCGTATTTTTTACTGCGTAACCTTAAATATAATGCTATCGCACCTAATTCTGATGTTTTTTTATCTAGACTACCCTCAAATTGACTTTTATAAATTGTTAGTGCTTGAATTTGCTTTTTTATACATTTTTTTGTAGAAAAATAAAAATTTGGATTTGCTGTATAATAATAAGCTAACCCCTTAACCTGAGTTGCTTCTAATCCATATTTTTCCAATAACAAAGCTACATTACTCATAATACACGCATTCGCTGCGGCATAACCCGTTTTCAAATGGTCAAAATGACATTCCGTTGCTAAATGCGGGTCTGGGGCAAACACGATATCTGGTTTTATCCTTGCATAAATCTTAGTAAGTTCTAATGATACATCATCTTGCGTATAGTTGCCGCCATCATCAAACCCTAAAAATAAAACTTCTTTAACACCTAATAACTTTGCACTTTCTTGCACTTCTTTTTTCCTGATTTCAATAAGTTCTTCACTGCTTATTTTGCAATCTTTAGCACCTAACATTCCATTTGTTACAATAACATAATAAACTTCCTTGCCCAATTCACAAAGTCTTGCTACGGTACTGCCTGCCCCAACTTCTATATCATCTGGATGTGGAGAAACAAATAAAAATCTTTTGCATTTTTCAAATTTTGGAATTGGCGAAACCGCTTTAATTATTATTTTTGCTATACTCATTTTATCCTCTCCTTTTCTTTTACATATTTATATAATAACATTTATAAATTTCACATACAATAAAATTTATAAAAAATTAAGCAAATACATTTGTTTGTACTTGCTTAATATATTTTAGATTATTATAAATTTATTATATTGCTTTCTTTATTTAATTGTTTCTCAATTTTTCAAACATTTTTATAATTTACTATAGAATTTCTTTACCTTGTCTTGCCATAAATTTATTTCTATTTCATTATATGTAGTTGGGATTTCATTTCCTAATGCTGTAGCTTTATCAATAAATTTTAGAGCATTAACTAATTTAATAAGCAAACCTATTTTTTTGTATCCAATTTTTAATTTTCCCAATTTATCTTTAAATGATAATTCGATTTTACCACCATCACCACTAATCGCCAATTCTTTTTCTCCTATTATTCCACTTTCAAAAAGAAATTTAAGGTCTTGAGAATCTGTTCTTAATAGCCATCTTTTTATTGCATCTATGCCCATATTTTCAGCGCCGACTTCTTTGAAATATTCTACTTGATAATTCCACAAGTTTTCTTTACTAACACCATTTTTTATCGTTTTTGCCAATATTTTACCGGCTATAATAGAATTCTCCATACCCGAACCAACTAAAGGTATAGTCATAAAAGCACTATCCCCTATAGCGACATATCCGTTTCCTACCATTTTTGTAAGAGGATATCTTACAGGAATAACACATCTATCCCCACCGTGCAAAAGCTTATCTCCTAAAGCAGGATTTGCTTTTTTCAAATCATCTAATGCTTTATTTATTGTATTATCATCAATTTCCTTATCTACCAAACCTACAAGAACATCTACTTCGTTTTCAAAATCGCACCTAAACCAAGAAATTCCGATATTACCCATATGTTTTAAATATATTTTGTGCTTCAAATCAGGCGTAAATTCTTTATTTCTTTCATAGAACATTCTTACTACATTAAATACTCCACCCTTTCCTGGTGTTTTTTCAATTCCAAAACTTTCAGGCAAACTTGCTCTAAATTTAGACAAAACACCGCTACTATCAATTACTAAATCTGCTTTTATTTCTTCTCCGTTTATAATAATTCCTTCAACTTTTTCATTATTAATAATTAGACTATCCACAGGTGTAGAAAAATTTATTTTAGCATATTCGCTAGCCCTTTTAATCAAATTATTAGAGAAATCTCTTCTATAAAATGAATAATTCAACAATTTTTCATCGCTCACTGTTTGCACAGCTTTTGAAGAAAATGGAGGCACAAATGCCCAATCTTTTTTACTAAAGTAAGTATCTTCTGCGGGAAATGGAATATCAAATCTTTTCAAAATACTAAGTGTCGAATCATCATACCACTCATAAGATATTTCATCTTTTTTGTTTTTCTCGTAAATAGTTACATCATAACCGTCCTTACCCAAATCATAAGCAGCAATAAGTCCACCTATACCTGCACCAATAATAATTATTTTACCCATTCAAATTCTCCTTGTAATTAATTATATAAATTATAACAAAAAAAATACTAAATGTAAATACCACATTTATAAAATATCCCAGCTAATTTAAGTCCCTATTATATACAAAAAGTTCGACTATAATTGCGGACTTTTTCACTTTTTTATAAAAGTTATTATACTTATGCAAAATCATCATCTAGCCAAGTATCATTTTGCCCGACACTAACCAAATAAATTTTATTTACTCTTTCTTTATCTTTAGTTTGATGCTGTTTCAAAAGTAACTGGTTGTAATTTAGTTTGCCGATTATTTCAATTTTTCCAACATAATGGCTCATAATAAACTTAAACCTTTTTGCTACTCCACTTAAATTTGCTCTTGTCCTATCAACAAGTTCTACCGCATTTAATAATGGGATTGCAAAATTCCCCTTAACGCCCTTTACCGGACGACATTGAAAAAGATAATAAGGCGTAATGCTATTTTGAACCAACAAATTAAATAATTCTACTAAGGTTTCTTGATTATCATTTACCCCTGCAAGCAATACTGTTTGATTAAGCATTGGGATACCTAATTTCATAAGTAATTTTGATACACTTTTTGATTGCGTAGTAATTTCATTTGGATGATTAAACTGTGTTACTACATATATTGGCTTAATTTTACTATATTTTTCTAATATAGAAATTAGTTCAGGGTCATTTAATATGCGTTGTGGAAAAACCACAGGCACCCGAGTCCCAAATCGAATAAACTTAAGGTGAGATATAGCCGTCATTTTACTAAGATACTTTTCTATAACTTTGTTACTGTTCATAAATGCATCGCCACCGGTTATTAAAATATTATCTACTTCAGGATGTGCCGATATGTAATTAACTGCTTTATCTACAAATTCCAAAACTTCATCTTCACTTTGACCGACCATTCTTTTTCGAAAGCAGTGCCTACAGTACATTGCACAAACATTTGTACTAAGAATTAATACAGTATTGCCATATTTATGTTGAATACCCTCCAAAACAGTATTTTCGCATTCTCCGCTTGTATCAAAACTACCCGTAACATTATCTTCAGCAACTGAACATACGCACATCTTATAAATTGGATCAGACTCTGATTTTTCTTTAATCAAATTCGAATAATATTGAGGAATACTCAATGGGAACTTATCAATAACCTCTTGATATTTCCCTATTTGTTCCTTAGTTATTAACCCGTTTTCATAAAGCTTTTTAGCATCGGAAATATTGTTTCTCCAATCCTCTTGCCAACTATTATTTTGCATAATCCCCTCCTTCTTTTTAATAATATTGTTAAATTTATTTTATAAATAATCTGTTATAATTTTTACATTAAAAAATAGTTTTTTAACTGTAATTTTGTACAAAATTGCATTAAAAACTTAAGCATCAATTATTTTGGTGTAAATATAATAAACACCAATAACAATGACAACCATAAACAAATTTTTACTTGCGTTTTTTCTTTTGTTTCATTTTTGGAATTATTAACTCCAAATATTAGTGATACAATCCTATTATAAAATATTGTACTCACTAAAAAATGATGAAAACATTACTTTTCTATTTCATAAAAATATTAATCGTTTTGTCTTCTTTTGAATTACCTTTATTTTTATATAAAATTTACATATTAGCCTATGATATAAGCTTTGTCATATAAATTATTGAAAAAATAAAATTGTTGTTTTTTACAACTAGCAGTTTTGTTTATAATTATTATACCAAAAAATAATATCAATGTCAATATAGTTAAAACACTTATATTCTTTGGAAAAAATTAAATTTTGACTAATAATAAAAGCTATTATTTTATATAAAAATATTATAATTCGCATAAATTAATTCAAAATTCTTGATTTAATTATTAACAAATGTTAATATAATTATAATATATATACTTACTAGGAGAATTAATTATGAAAAAATTATTTATAAAAAGCCTCGTTATCGCTTTAATTACTATTAGCATTTTTACATTAACTGCTTGTAATTTAGGTTCAGACAAAACACCTGATGAAAGCACTTTAATTGAGGCAGGCCATAGCCTAAATAAATCAATTGATTCTTTGAAAGAATTAAAAGATAACTACAAATATACACAAGAAATACATCAAACTAACGGCGAAGATTGGTTTGACTATTCTTTGGTAAAACTTAATGACGGCGATATATTTTTACGCGATACTTTTATAAACAACAATACCGGTTGGGAGCATAAAGAAGAAGCCCTAACTGATTATAGTGATTTAAGTGATAAATCATACACTATTTCCAAAAAATCTGGTAACGATTATATAGAATATAGAAAATTTGAAGCGTCGGATAACGAAAACTTTGAAAAATATTACTATGAAAAAACTGAGGCTTTTGATACAAATGCGAGGGCAAAAAATTATTTATATGATTTTTCATTTTTAAATGCAGACAATTTTTATTATTTTGAAACAACAAATGATGAGGGCATAAGTGCACCATATTGGAAAACAACTGCTAGCATATTAAGTGATGATACATTTAAAGAAACAGTATATAAGGCAATGAATATTAATATATCTTCTGATATAAATACCACAAGAATAGATTATTTTGACATATATGTAACAGACAATATAGTAAATAAAGTTTGTTTTCATTATTGGGGTGGTTATAATATGCAATATTCTTACCATTATACGATAGAATTTGATTACGACAATTATAATTTTAATGTAGCCGACCTAACTCAAGGTTTTACAAAATACATTCAATCATAATCATAGTATTCAAAAATTAAATTGTTATTATTACGGAAAATAGTTATCTTATTATTAATATTCTAACTTTATACCTAAGCTTAAAAGCATGTTAGAAGCTTCTAATGCGCTAAATTTTGCATTCTTTAGTTTATTTGACCTAATATCAATAATATAGTTTGTTGCATCTCTAAAATCCGATTCCATCAAATTGTTATTATTGAATGTTGTATTTTGGAAATTTATTTTCTTAAATATTGACTTGTTCAAATTGCAATCATCAAAATTGCAAGACTTAAACTCACTTCCTCTAAAATCGGTTTTTACAAAATCACATTGTGAAAAATCATTATAAATATAACTGCATTTTTCTAATTCTATTGTTATAATATTATTATTTGTGCGAGATTTTATTTCGCCCCAAACAAAACCAACAAACACACATTCGCTGAATAAAATATCATTAATTTTACAATTTTTGAAAGACACATTAGAAAAAGTTGTTTTTATAAATTTGCAAGCAGAAAATACACATTGATTATAAATTACTTCTTCAAATTTGCAATTTTTGAAATCGCAGTCTTGAAAAATTCTACCACTAACAGTTTTTTTCTCAATTTTTTCATCTGTAAATGTTTTATTTGTATATTCGCACATATTTTATCCTTTTAGTTTTTATTATTAAGAATTTTACCATTTACTTAAAGAAAAGTCAATTTGCTATATCCCTTCTAATTAAAATCAATAAAGTTAATAAAAATATTATAATAAATAATATCAAAACCTTTTTATTTTGCGTCGCGTAGGTAAATAAATTCTAATTGCAAAAATATTTAATAATTCCCTAATTTATTAGCTTTTTTGTACATAATTTCATTTTTGTCTAATTTAATAATTTTCATAAGTAACAAGTAAACTGAATAATTACTATTAATATACTATTATTATAATAATATTTTTGATTTTTTTGTAAATAATAAAAATATTTGATATAAATTTAAAAAAATATTTGCAATTAATTTGAATAGTATTACTATAAAATTAAGTTAGAAAAAATAACAAATTGGAGGTATTATGAACGATATAAAATATGATGCATTTAAACAGTTCCAATCTAATCTTGATACCGCAGCTGAGTTGCTGGGTTATGAAAGAAAAGAATATGATACTCTAAGATATCCGGAAAGAGAATTAACAGTATATATTCCCGTGGAAATGGATAATGGTGAAGTAGTTGTTTACACAGGCTACCGAGTACAACACTCTAGTGTTCGCGGACCTTGCAAAGGCGGAATTCGTTATCACCCGAACACTGATCTAACTGAAGTAAAAGCTTTAGCTGGTTGGATGAGTCTAAAATGTGCAGTTGCAAACATTCCTTATGGCGGAGCAAAAGGTGGTGTCTGCGTAGACCCATCAAAATTATCTAAAGGCGAATTAAAAAGATTAACTAGAAGATATACAACTATGATTCTACCATTTATTGGCCCACAAAAAGATATTCCTGCTCCTGATGTAAATACTAATGGAGAAGTTATGGCTTGGATAATGGATACATATTCAATGCTACATGGTTACACTATTCCCGGAGTAGTTACGGGCAAACCTATTTCTATTGGCGGGTCTTTAGGTAGAAGCGAAGCTACTGGTCGAGGAGTAATGTTTGTTACGCGTGCATTATTAGAAAAAATAGGTAGAAGTCTTATCGGTACAAAAATTGCCGTACAAGTTTTTGGTAATGTAGATAGTATTGCTGCTAAATTATTACAAAAAGAGGGCGCCATTATAGTTGGTATTAGTGATGTAAGTGGAGCTTACTATAACGATAACGGATTTGATATAGAAAGTATAATTGCCGAAACTAGCAAAGGTAAATTATTGTCAGACCTTAGTATTGATGGCAAAGCAATTAGTAACGCTGAATTATTAACTTCTGAATGTGATATATTAATTCCCGCAGCACTTGAAAATCAAATAAATGAAAGCAATGCCGACTTAATAAAAGCAAATATCATTATTGAAGCAGCAAATGGTCCTACAACAGTAGGTGCGGATAAAATTCTAACATCTAAAAATAAAATTTTAGTTCCTGATATTCTTGCAAATTCTGGTGGTGTTATTGTATCTTACTTTGAGTGGGTACAAAATATACAATCAATTACTTGGGAAGAACCAGATGTAAATAAAATGCTTAAAAAAATAATCTTACAAGCATTTGATAATGTTTATGAAACAAAAGAGAAATATCATACAACTTATCGTCAAGGTGCGTATGCATTTGCTCTTAAATCAATAGCAGAAGCTAAAAATGTAAGAGGAATTTTCCCATAAACTCAAAATAAATTTCTTTATCAAATTAAAAAAAATCACTCTATTTATTAAAATGGAGTGATTTTCTTTTTATGTGTTAAAAATTAAATTTCTAAAAATCTTTTTCTTTTTCTAATATTCCATTATAAAAAAATTCATTGATTGGAGTAGGCACATCGTATTGTTTGCCTAATTTAATAATTGTACCAGCAAAAATTTCTATTTCCGTATGGCGTTTTGCTAAAATATCTTGAGCCATTGAAGTAGTACCGCTAGGATTAAGTTTATCCAAAGAATTTACCCACATATCAAGGTCATTTTGTGTAATATTAATGCCTTTTTTATTGGCAATAGCCCTAACTTCTTGCATTGCCCCGATTGCATATTCTCGCACGATTTTATCGGTTGTAAACCCGCCATAAGTGGTTTCAAACATAGCTGTAGCTTGATTAATCCCCGCATTTGCCATAAGTTTCATCCACATTTGTTTGATAATATCTTTATCATAAACATACGGCACTTTTGTTCTTTCAAAGAATTCAATAACCGCAAATAAATCGTCTTCTTGGGTTTTTTCCATTAAGCCTATCCGAATTTCACCCATATTTATATAACTAACGCTTTGATTTTGCCTTGTTGCGTCCATCTTTTGTGCTATTGAGTACAAAACGTGTTCTTTCCCGTATTTCGCAACCACTTTTTCTTCGCTAATTATTCCATTTATTATACTTATAATTATGGTATCTTTCCCAACCAAATTTTCTATGTCGCAAAGTGCTCTATCAAGAGTAGTAAATTTGGTAGCTATCATAATAAAATCAGCCTTCATAATCTGCTTCTGACTAGGTGTAACGAAATTAAAGTCACATTTTTCATCATTAGCATATATACCGCTATTTTTATATTTTTCTATTCTTTTTTCATCCGCAACAATAACAAGGTCACTAAAATCCATATTTTTGCGCATTTGGTTCGCAAATAAAATCCCAAGTGCCCCCAAACCTATTACCGCAACTTTCTTAATTTTTTTACTCATATCAAACTCCTTAATTTATATGATAACATAAATTTTAGTTCAATAAAAGTAAATTTTTTCATATTTTCTCCAATTCCTTTTTTATTAACATTATAACTATATGTTAGTAGATATGCATACTAATATTTTGTTTTCTTAATATTTGGTTTTTTATTTATTGAATTCTCATAACAAAAAATCCCCACAAGTTTTATCAATAAAATTTTATAATTAAATTTGACTTTTGTCAAATTAATTTTATGATAAAATGTCTTCTAAAACTTATAATAATAACAATACTTCCTCTCGAGAAAATAAAAAAACCACCCAATAGTAATTTACTATATAGATGGCTATTATGGTACTCCCACCCAGAATCGAACTGGGAACTGTCCCTTAGGAGGATGCCGATATTAAGATTATATAGCTATTCTCTAGATAAAACTTTATAAAAACAATTGACAGTAAATAAGGATAGTGTTAATATATAGACAGTTATCTATGTAATGGAGATTAAAAATGGAAAAGAAAGATATTGCAATTTGTTTTAAAGCATTAAGTGACGAAACAAGACTAAATATAGTTGAAATGCTTAAAGGTGGTTCTATGTGTGCTTGTAAGATATTGGAACAGTTTAATATAACACAGCCTACTCTTTCTTATCATATGAAATCATTAGTTGCAAGCGGATTAGTTTCGGTTATTAAAGTGGGTGTTTGGAACCATTACACTATAAATAAAGAAATGTTAAAAGAATTGTCTGAAAATTTGTTCCTAAATATTTTATAGATAATCACTGATACTATAATTAATAAAAACAAAAATTTATTTTTGCACATTATATAGATATATATAAATATATTTATATATGAGGCGAAAAAATATAAGGAGTTTATGCGTGAAAATAAAAAACACAAAAACAGAACAGAATTTGGAAATAAAAGCTGAGTTAACTCAAGTCGAACTAGTAGAAAATAATCAGTCGAGTATATATACTAAAAAGAAGCATACTTTTTTGATAGTTTTGGCGTGCATTGGTGCTGCTATAGTTCTTACTTTTGGAATATCCGCAATAATTAATGGCTGGCAAGGAGTCAAGGCTACTGGGGATTTTATATCAAAGCAAATACTAGGAATGGGCTGGTTAAATAATTTATTTGGACTTGCTTTGACTGGAATTGGCGGAAGTGCATTTGTCACGACTTGGTATGGTGCAGGAATACAGTTTTTTATATACGACACTGTAAAAATAATTATTCTGCTTTGCCTATTGATATTTTTAATAAGTTATATTCAAAGCTATTTTCCACCTGAACGCACAAAAAAAATATTGTCTAAGTTTGGCGGTTTGAAAGGAAATATTTTAGGCGCATTGCTTGGTACTGTTACACCATTTTGCAGTTGTTCATCAATTCCCTTATTTATTGGATTTACAAGAGCAGGCGTGAGAAGCGGTGTTACTTTCAGCTTCTTAATTAGCAGTCCGCTTGTGGATTTGGGCGCATTTATATTGCTTATAAGCGTGTTTGGCTTCCCCATCGCAATTACCTATGTTTTGGTAGGTTTAATTCTTGCCGTAATCGGAGGTACTATTATAGAAAAGACAGGCGTTGGTAAAAATGTTGCTGATTTTATTACAGAAGGCGAAGATATTGATATTGAGAGCATTGAACTTACTCGCAAGGATAGATTGATTTATGCTAAAGACCAAATGTTTGCAACACTTAAAAAAGTTTGGCCTTATATTTTAATTGGAGTAGGAATCGGCGCAGTAATTCATAATGTTATACCCCAAATATGGATTAACGCTGTACTTGGGCAGGATAAATGGTACAGTGTGCTTGTAGCGACATTACTAGGCACGCCTATGTATGCAGATATATTCGGCACAATTCCCGTAGCGGAGGCGCTATTCGCAAAAGGTGTTGGGGCAGGCACAATATTATCTTTTATGATGAGCGTAACCGCTTTATCATTGCCAAGTATGATTATGCTTTCAAAAGCAGTCAAACCTAAACTATTATTTTCATTTATTGGAATAGTGGTCGCCGGAATAATTATTATCGGCTATGTGTTTAACGCATTAAATTTTTTATTTATATAAAAGGAGGTCTGAAATATGTCAAAAATATGGTATCCTGTTATTAATACGGAAAAATGTATAGAATGCGGAGCTTGCATTAAAAAATGTAAATACGGTGTCTATAAGAACGGTACAAAAACACCTATAGTAATTTATCCTGAAGGTTGTATTCAAGGGTGTAAAGGCTGTGGCAACATTTGTCCAGTAGGAGCTATTGAATATATAGGTGATAAAGGTCAAATCTTGTCAGATTGTGGTTGTGGGAAAACGAAAGAACTAGAAAAAGAAGATAATACTAAAGATTGTGGTTGCGGCGAAAGCTGTGGCTGTGATTGTACTAAATAAATAAATGGAGGTGATAATATGAAAATAATTACATTAGGAAGTTGTTGTAAAAAATCTACTCAAAATCATGCAAATGCTGTGATTGCCACAAAAAATTGTGGAGTTGATGAGCCAATAAATGTCGGAGATATTAAAGAGATAATGAAATACGGCGTTATGAGCACACCGGCACTAGTTATCGACAACAAGGTCGTAGCTATGGGCAGAATGCTATCTGTTGAACAGATAGAGAAACTCATAAAAGACAGGATGTAAATAAATAACGGAGAATGTCAAAATAAATAAAACCAATATAATCAAGAAGACTTCCTCTTTATGACATATAAAAAACCACCAAAAAATTGGTGGTTTTTTATGGTACTCCCACTCGGAATCGAACCGGGAATTGTCCCTTAGGAGGGGACTGTTATATCCGTTTAACTATGGAAGCATATTATAAAATAATTCTATAAATATAATAGGCTTTTTTAGGGCATAAGTCAAGTTTTTTAATAGTTATTTAGTGGGCAATTTCTCTCTAATACTTTATTGTAAAGCTCTTGTGGAAATGGCACTTTCCATCGATACGCAAGCATTGTTAGGTACTTTGTATAATCATTTTTTGCATTAGCTAAATTCGGATTAGTTGCTTGAATAAGTGTATGTGAAAATTCTACACAGACCTCATCTACTTGACTATGTAAAGTAGCAAATGAAATAACTTGTGCTAAGTATTGTTCTAAAGTACCATTGCTAGTTTGTTCTAAATCTATTCTGTACAAATTATTTTTTGTTATTATATAATTTCTAAAGTTTTCATCATTAGGTATTTTTTTTCTTAAAATCGTTCGAAAATCATTAATAAAATTGGCTAATTTGATAGCTAATTCTTTTGCTTTTTCTGTATCTGCTTTCAAGAACTCGTCTAATAGCAACTCACCTTCTATATATTCAAGACAAATAAACTTTTCCCCTTTTTCAAGTACTTTAGGAACTAAAGAATTAGGCAAATCAAGTAAGGTTTGATATTCTATTTGACACCTTTCTTTGTCCGCATAAGTTTTTATTATTTTTTTAATACCATCTTCATTATTTAAGACAACTTTGTTTCTTCTAGAGAACAATATTTGCTGGTTTTTCATTTTAGTTTTACCTCTATTTTAGCTTGTTTGGTATAACCCTTTAACTCTTTTGTTACTCCTAACACAGCATTACGAAGTAATCTTTGTACGAATGGCACCATTACTATTTCTTCACCATTAATTGTCAGTTGAACATCACTTTCGTTAAGCAAAACGCACTTTGATAAAGTTTCTTCGCCTGCTAAATATTTAGATAAAAGTCCTCTACAATCATATCCGCATTTGCCACAACAATCATATTCTACATTAGGCATAAGGTCAGGTACTTTTTCGATAATCAAATCCAACAACTTTTCGGTATCACTAATACAATTAATTATTGGAAGTTTGTTATATTCACCATTATTTGTATTGGCAAATCTACCGCTAATTGCAATAGTAAGGTCACTTAAAACAGGTTTAGCATCTTCTTTACAACAAGCAATTTCCGGCACAATTGCATCACGCACCCCTTCCAAAATTACATAATCTTGGTCATAATGTGATAATATCTTATAAATATCTTGTTTTCCTTGATACATTATATCGGTTTCCCCGATTGCTCTTGCCGTAACTAAGCTACTACCTGCATCTTTATGCCTTTGTGTGTTTTTACCCTCACTATCAAGATGAAAATCTACAAAATGAATTTCCTTAACTGTCCCTACGCTAAAACCTCGTTTTATAAGTCCAGTAACTAGGTGTTCTACTGTAGTGGTTTTGCCCGATGTGCTAAGCCCTGTTATGGTAAATACTTTCATATTATTTCTCCTAATGTGTACATAAAATATAGATACAATGCCATAGCTAGCATCGATACAATGATAACAAAATAATCGAATACTGTCAATATAGGGTCGGCTAGCATTGTCCTACTTCTATACGCTCTAAATGCTTTAGATTGCATAGACATAGCTATTTGTTTACTTCTTATCATACTACCCGAAATAGTAGGTGCGATAAGATAAGAATACAATTTAATCTTTTTAATTAATGCTAATCTTTTTATACTAATGCCTCTTATTGCGATAGCGTTAAGCCGAGAACTGAATTCTTGTCTAAATGTCGGCAAAAAGCGTAAACTTATACTTGTCATAAACACAAGTTCATAGGGCAAATGCATTTTTAATAATCCATCTAAAATTTCTTGTTCTTTGCAAGTTGACATAATCGTTCCTGCAAGTATAATTACACTCATTCTTAATAAAAATTCGCCTGCATAGATAAGTCCTTTTGTACTTAATAGAATTGTACTACCTATGTAAATTAATGGTTTACCGCCCTTTATGGTCAAACTTTGCACTAATGAAATAAATACTATTACTGTAAATAGTCGCCAAATTCGCATAAATATCTTGTTCATATCTGCCCTAACCAAAATATCTATTAATAAAGTAACGGCAACAACTATAGCTAAATAAACTAAATCAGTAGCAAGAATAGCTAAGGTGGTAACAATAATTACAAGTAATAACTTGGTGCGAGCGTCTAATTTTGACATAGCAAAGCCCCCTCAAGTAATAATTTTGTAGTATTTTCCCCTAGTTTTTCTATAAATTCCTTATCGTGGCTTATTACAATAACTCCGCCACCATTATCCGTAAATTCTCTTATTAGATTAGCGACAAATTCTTTACCTTCGTTATCTATAGAAGCGGTAGGTTCATCAAGAATCATAAATTTTATATCCCTAAGCAAAATTGTTGCTAGTGCAAGCCTTTGTTTTTCGCCACCTGACATAGTAAGAGGAAACCTTTTTTCCATTCCCACTAATTCTAATTTTTCTAATGTCTTTTTAATTCTCACTTTCGCCTTATCATCGAAAGTATTTGTAAGTTGATATGGAAAAACCAATTCTTCAATTACTGTAGGTGCAAATAGTTGTAAATCCACAATTTGGAATAAGTACCCTATTTTTTTTGATATTTGTCCCGAATCTAATTTTGTTATATCCACATCATCAATAAAAATTTGATTTTTCTTAGGTTTTATAAGCCCCATAATAAGTTTGGATAAAGTGGTTTTGCCACTTCCGTTTTTGCCACCTAAAATATAAATATTTCCACTGACAAATGTTCTTGTAATGTCCTTTAGTACTAATTCCTTTTTTTTGCTATATCCATAGCTTAGGTTTTTTATATCAATTTTCATAAGTACTGCCTTTTTTCAATTCCAAAATGCTATCACAAAATGCACTATCTTCTTTATTATGAGTTACATAAAACACTATGTTATTATACACTTTTGCGTAATTAACAATAATATCTTCGATTTTTTTACTGTTATGCATATCCGTCCTTGCAGTAATTTCATCAGCAAGTAGTATTTTGGGTTTAGCAACCAATACGCAAGCTATAGCAACTAATTGTTTTTCTCCGCTAGAAAGAGTATTGATATTCCTATCTACTAACTTTTCTATTCCACAGTTTTTTACTACTTCATCTATCCTCTGTATAATAATATTTCTATCAAAACACAAATTTTCCAATGTAAAAGCAAGTTCAGACCGAACCGCCTGCGCGAAAAATTGCGATTCTGGTTCTTGAAAAATAATACCAACCGTCTGACATAATTCACTTATAGTCATATTCGCCAAATTTACATTGTCATAGGTGATTTCTCCACTACTTTTTGCTATTTCAGTATCTAACAAATTAGCAATATGCACAAGTAAACTGGTTTTTCCACAACCGTTTTTACCCATTATACCTATTATTTGCCCGTTATCTACCGTAAATGACAAATTGTTATATATAAGATTATTTCCATAACCTAATGATAAATTTTTACCAATTAACATGAATTTATTAGATTACCTCCACTTTAACAAGCAATTTTATACGATATTGACTAAAACGGTCACTTGCCCGAATAACGACATAAGGTCCACCATCTTCATATTTTGCTTTATTTAGAGTCGGGTCAATCCCTTGAACAAAGGATTTACCATTTACTTTATCCGCTATAAAAACATTGTTTTCTTTTCTAAGGTCATCAATGCTATATACATTACTTGCGCCATCAGATGCACTAAATCTAACACAAGTTTTGCCTTCTAAATCAATTTTCATAGCTTCTAATATATTGATTAATTCCACACCCGAATAAGTTTTGTGTTGGGCATCAGTTGTACTAGTATCATATATTGCATTAAATTCTTCATAAGTAGCCAAGGTGCAAAGATGGTCATAGTCATATTCGCCCAACAAAGTATCGCCATCATAAAAGGCGATTTTTTGGTCGTGATAAAGAGCTTGATTATCTTTATTATGACTAATATAAAGCGGTAAAAATATTGCAAAAGCCACCACCAAAACAGCAACAATAACTATTGCTATTATTGTAGTTTTTGATAATTTCTTTTTAGTTACTTTATTATTCATTTTTATTGCTCCCAAGTAAAGTAAGGAATATACATATCTTCATTTTGAAATAAACCGTGCTCGCCATAATGATTACCCTCGCTATCGACCTTATCTATATGTCCGTGGTCAGGTACAATTACTACCACACCGTGAAAATCAGTAAGCAAAGTACTTATATAATTATCGGTTTCTACCAACTTTGCTAAGGCTTGAGTAGATAAAGCACCATATTCGTGGTTTACATCATCTATTCCGTGAAAATGAATAAAAGTAAGGTCTTTATTTTTATCAAGTTCTATAACTGAATTCTTAAAAACTGTACTGTCGGTAAAACCATCACTATCAGGCAAACTCAAAATTGGTTCTTCGCTAGTAATTAAAAGATTTTTACTACCCTCAATATAACTTACAGTTTTTCCTTTAGATTTAGCAATTTCAAAAATATCAGTTACAGCAGGCTCCTTAACCGGTCTTGAAGTTATTTCAGTATAAAAAGGACTTTTACCTGTTATCAAACTAGCTAAACTCACATTACTTATAGCAGGATTAACCGTAGCAGCTTTTATACAAGGTCTACCCAAAATATTAAGTTGGTTTTTATATAATTCATATTGCTGATAAGAATACCCATCGGGCAAAATAAACACAACTTTTTTATCATTATTCAATGCATTTTTCATAATATCAAAACTATCATAACTTAGAGTGCTTACATCACTTACTATTCCAAATAGTATTCCTTCTTGTCCATTTGATTTTGGCATAACTATATTACCGTTTTTATATTCTATTATAGTATTATCATAGCTTCTTGCTATATCAAAATCAGTAAAATAAGCAATAAGGTTTTGACAATCCAACATATCACGCAAACTTATATCTTTCTCTTTAGGTACATATTTATATGCTATTATATCGTTCATTTTATTTACTGCTTCTTGCGTATAAAACAATAGTTTCGCATTACCATAACTTATATATTGGGTACCCTCACCAACAAGTTTAATACCCCAATTTCCATTATTTTTTGCAATTATAGTTATGTCGGCTATGTCTTTAATCCCTACCGAACGAGGAAATTCCGGTGCGTTTACACACAATTTATTTTCTTCGTTTTCGTATATAATTAGCTTATCTAAATTGCTATATTCTATCATTGTGCTTACTCCGTCAGTTGCGGTAATTAATATATAATTGTCATCAAAAATCGGTGTAACATTTTCTAAAATAGCTTGCAAAGTATACCCTTTTTCCTTTACTGTTTTTTCTTCATTATCAGTGTATTGAAAAGCTACTTTATCAAGTTCACTAAGATTTATATTGTTATAATTATCTTCAATATCACCATTTATATTAAGATAAATATTTTTATTTTGACAAGCAGTTACCATACAAAGCATAGCAATAACTATTGCCACAAAAATTAATATCCTAGTCGTTTTTCTCATCATTCGTTTGCTCCTTTTCCGTGTTTATATCTTCTATCAATTTATCTAGAGAATCCTCATTATTTTTCTTTAATTTTTTGCCCTTAATTAGTCCGGTTTTTTCTATTTGCTTAACTATTAAATATCCAAGCACACCGCCTAAAGCACCAGATAATGATGCCGCTAGCAAGACAAACAAAAATGCCCAAGCAGATAACCTATAAAAAAGTAAATTACTGCCTATTGTCCCGACTATATTAGCTAATATTGTACCTATTATAAATTGTAAAATATTATAACCTTCTTTAGGTTTATGTAAAAATACCAACTCCACCGCCACCGCAGGTAAAAAGTAAGTTATTATTGTCCATACTCCGTGACTTCCCGGTAAACCGGTTGTTAGCAACACAATAATTTGTATAATAGCAATAAATAATGCACTGCCTCTCTTATTAGTAAGTGCAATAGCTAGCGTTAGCCACAACATATAAAAACCGCCGGCAAGTGCCCCGCCAGGCACACCAAGAGGTCCTGTTATCATTCTTATAAGAGTACCGACAATAGCCTTAAATGCTATGCTTAAAGCAGCTAGCATAGCTATAAGGATAAGGTCATATATACTAAAGTTATTCCACCTTTTTTTATCAGTAGCTTTATTTTTCATTATTTATTTATCGATATTGATTTAATTAAATAGCTATCACTACCTATATTTAATTTGTAATCACCTGCTACTTTTGTAAATGTTGCTGTATCTATTTGTGCAGAAGTTAGTGGCAATTCACTATTATCAACGCAAGTTAGTGTAAAATTACTATCGGATTTATAAAGTTTTACTAATGTTAATACATCTTTGAAATCTATAGAATTATTGCTGTCGGTATCATATCTAGTAAATGCAACATTTTCACAAACAAGTGCTGTTTCTCCTACAGATAGTGACAAAACATTTTTCACGCACATTCCTTCTAGTATATTTGTTGCATCAAAAATTGGGGCACGAATTTCATCTTCCTTTTCTTCTCCCGCAATTTGACTTGCCATAACTAAATAAGCGTCATTATAATATTCATAAGTTTTCCAATTTTCATATGGGCGATAAGTACTTTCCGTACCATTGCTTATATAGTCCCACGCATTTATAAACATTTTATCAGTTTCGCTACCTAATAAAATATTACTTTCTAATAATTTTTTAACACTAACACCATAGTGACTAACTACTTTTGTAGCACCGCCAATTTCTTCATCGCTGTCAAAACTACCATTATAGCTATCCCCTAGTGCACTTAAAAAAGATACTTTTTCTACTGTTGGAATATCCATAACAGTATTAGAAAATTCTATTTCCGTAAGATATTTTGCCCAACTATTCGCTATTTGATCGGGAAAAACCGCTCTTAATGCACCGCCTTTTGCTTCTGGTGATTGCAAATATCCATCATATTCTAAAACTATTATCATTTTTGAACCACCGTGTTCTTCGCTAAAAGTTTCGGCAGTAAGTATTGATTGATATCCATCACTAGCACTTAAAGTCATCATACTAAACGAACCGGATATAGCCCCGTCAGCATAAATAGCAAGCACATCATCAAGATATACACCTTTTACCGTATGCTTTATTAAATTACCATCATCATCAGTTTTGTCTGAAGCATAAACAGGATTATCATCACCGAATATTACTGGCTTTTCTGCAAATATTGCTTTAATCTGTGCTTTCGTAACACTAATATCTTCGGCACTTATACCTTTTATAACAATAGTATAACCGTCATCATTTGTTACTGGTTGCTCATCTGTTGTTTTATCACAACCAAACATAACTACAGCACTAAGAATTAAAACCAAAATTAATAGTATTAAATAACTTTTTTTAGTTTGTTGCATTTTGTTTATCTCCTTTCCTTATAATTTTTATCGTTTATTTTTGGAAAAAAGCCATAAAAAAAGCCCTTTTGCCTTAATTTTACTAAAATTTGCAAAAAGAACCCTATTAACCTAACAAGCAATAAAGTATTGTCCTTTTCACAATGGAAGGGTAATTGCTTTCGCTATCTTTTATTACCCCCGTTTTGCCTTCCATAGCATAGCCTTAGGAGTTGGCAAAATCGAACATTATTATTGTATCATTTATTCTTTCCTATGTCAATATCAAGCAAAAATTTAACAACAAAAGCTTGTTGGTTTGTCAATGATGTTGGACAAATTGGATAAAAATATATTGGGGGCAATCGTTCCAATTCCCCCAAACCCCCTTTCCTCATAATTTTCCCTTTGTTTGTTGTAGGTATTGCAAAGGA